>DANZ01000076.1 GCA_002501695.1 Methanolobus sp. UBA474
GATGATGTCCAGTCCAAGGTCCAGCAATGAGGGATGCACAGCCCTGTATATGTCCTGCAGCGACGCCTCGCCCTTTATGTAATTACGCATCTCTGACAGCATGAACTCCGGTTTCATGCGTGAGACATACTTCAACGCGGATACTATCTCCTTATCGGTAATTGATGGTTTGATCGGTACAGCTCCTGGTAAATTTGCATCCTGGTCTGTGATGACCGAGTCCTTCTTTGTTGTCATATAGGTGGTATAATGAAAGAACTGCTTAAATATCAATCTGTGAAAGAGCGGATTTGCAGGGCAGGTCCGAAAGCATTTAGCAGATCGATCATGCTTCTAGACCCGCTTGAACAGGATGTAAGACCATCTGGCAGGGATCGAAATATTTACCCCCGTGTTTCCACTGGAATAATATATTAATATTACTAATAGATGTATAGGGTTCGCAACTCCACGGGTCTGAGACCTGCCCTATAATAAGTGATGGCAATATCACAAGTTTAAGACAGCGATCCTTGAATGGAGAAACGCAAGAGTTCGCAGAGAACCAAAAGCTCGGAAGAGCACATAAGTAGCCCTCTGTGAAATGCATGCTCTTTGTGTTTGATGCTGGTATTATGTGGCCTCATATGAACATTTATACAGGGACCTTTTTCCTTTTTGAGATCACAAGATATGCCTCTGCAAGCAGTAATAACACAATGCAAACGATCGTCGCAGTGATGACTGCAGGATACTGGCCGCCGAATCCTTCAGATGACGTGTGCCTTAGCCATATTCCCGCATAAGCCCAGACAATAACAAGCCCATATGCAATATCCCTGTTCTTCAGCATCGTTGCAACTGCAATAGTGAACCCTGCAGCGAGCATTATAACGGTCCATGCCGCCTCACTTAAACCAAAGCCCCTCCAGCCCAGGCTGACAAGAAGAATGGTAGCGTTAGCAATGGTGGCCACCGTTATCCATCCGAAGTACACGCTAAACGGAAGTCTGATAAACACATACCCTTCTGAAGAAAACCGCTCACTGCTTGTCATCCTGTTTATCAGGATCAGGCAGGCAAGGATCACAACCATCAGCAGCATGGATAACGGGATCATACCATAATGCCATGAAATGATCCAGGCTGCATTGGCAATGGAAGAAACAGAGAAGAGTATCCCGGTCTTACGCAATAGCCCGGTCCTGGCGATATCCGTACTGCCCCGAAGAACGCCAATATAGTAAAGGGTATACCCCGCCAGCAAGAGGTATATGAGTCCCCATATTGCAAAGGTCAGCCCCGCTGGGGCAAAAAGATTGGGATAGGAGTCCGAAACCTGGCCGGTGTTGACCCAGTTGATCGGGAGGATGTTGGCCAGCGCATTGACAACAACCATTGCCAGAAAAGTTACTGCCACGATGATCTTGATCACTGTATCTGTCTGTTCTCTTTCCATGTGTGCTTCTTCCTTGCTTTAGGCTATAACTTATCTTTGACAGGCGAAAGTAATAAAGGTGTTCTTAGGGTGTTTGGAGTTGATAATTTTCTAGTGGCATCTTTGTTGACTTCCATCATCTCATTATTCAGAAAAGCAAGCTGGGAGAAATATATCTTAAGGGCAGGGAAATTAAAATCATTCAGAAACATTGATTTTTGACGTGTCAATTAAGGAACTTGAGATAATCAGGTTATTCGACCCTTCATAAGCTGTGCAACGTGCCGCCTGGGGCGGGTGGTTATGCTGGCATTTAATAGAGTCCCGGCATTTGCAGTTTCATTACCTTACGATTTTTTGTTTTAATCATGCATATATAGCTATCCTTTGTTAAGAGTTGATACGCATGATCTAAAATTAAGCAACCTTTGCTTAGGATTTTCTTGTTCATTTTAAGTTAAGGTCTCTTTACTTAAATTGTTATCTTATATTTTAAGTTAAGCTCTTTTTAGTTAGAGTAATGGATGGCTCTATAGAAATCTTTAATTTTGATCAAATGATGGCTCTGTAGAAAAACTCCATATTTAAACAAATACCCATCTATAAATATTTCCAAATGTGCTCCCTACCATATAACTCACGTATCATACCTAAAGTTGAACTAAGACCAAAACAGTGTATTGACACTGTTCTTAAATCACTGATAGATCCATTCTATTTGTTGAAGAATTGCTTATACGGAAGTTAAGGATCCTGTTAGTAGTACAGTGCTTGAAGTAGAATGATTGCAGTAAGACAAAAAGGAGGGAAAGATCAGAGAGTGCTGAAATTAGATAAGGCCCTTAAACAACTCCGGCCTTTCAGTATGGATCGGGATCAAGATCTCAGGACAGATCTCCCTGATCATATCTCTCAGTTCCTCGCCACTCGCATGGCCTGATGCATGAGCGTTCTCGTGCCTGATACCAAAATGTGTCAGCCAGTTCATCTTCCTTTCCTCATCAAGTTCCATTTCCTCACAGAAAGGCTCGCAGGAAGACTTGATCCAGAGGGCATTGACAGGTTTTAGATCTGGCATCTGGCCTATCTCCCACATGCTCATGGAAACCACATAGTCCTTCTGGGATCGGTTAAGGTCATCGCATGTAATGGAGTTTGACCGGCAGATGAACTCCCGCTCCCATTTTGCATAGTCCTGGGCTACCTGTTCTGCTGCCACGCCGCTCTTGTTTATCAGGCCCCAGTTTTTCCTGGGCTTGAGGATCTTCACATCATCTATGCAGAAAGGACAGTAGGAGTCAAGTGCCTCCACAAGATAAGCCAGCTTCAGGGGTATCACAAAGTCCCTCTCGTTCTCTTTTGCAGCACTGAAGATACTGCTGACCCGGTCAATATCCCGGATAGGATGCTCAATGAACACCAGGCCATCACAATTACAGATGAGTCCGCTTATCTTTTTCTGGACTTCGGCTTCACTGTCCTTATCCGTGCTGTCCATGCGTGTCCCCTCGCAGAGCATCCACTTTGGGACAGCCTCGCGAGCCTTTTCAACAAACCTCTGACTAAGGTGTCCGTTAGATCCATGGAACCTGAGATCGCCGGTATAAACGATGTTCCCTTCATCAGTATAGATGATAAATCCACAGGATCCGGGCAAAGAATGGTCAACCGGGACCATTTCCACTTCAATGCTGCCTATGGATATCCTTTGCCCTTCCTCCATCACATGGAAATCTCTTTGGTGTATATACTCTGCCTTTTTCCGGTCCACTCTGGAAAGGCCGCCCTTGCCGTTTTGATAGAACTTGAAACTCTCACATGCATCAATAAGGTCGGAAAACGTATTGCTTCCGGTTTCCTGGAGGCATTCAAGTATTATCCTGGTTGCCTGGGTGCAGTATATGGGAACATCCCATCTGAGGAAATGGATATACTGTGCATGGTCTGCGTGCGCGTGCGATAGAAAGACAGCATCTAAAGACTTCTCCTCTGCGGGCCTGCCCATGTGTGCCAGATAATCTTCTCTGTAGATCCCGTTCATATCAGGCAGCAGCCCAAACTCAAAGAGATCACCAAGGCCCGAACATTTCCTGGGGTTAAGGAATTCACAAAAGTACTGGGAGTTCTTGTTGAAGCTCATTCCAAAATCAAGGAATACCCTTGTTCCTTTATGTTCAAGCAGTATCTTGTTGCCGCCAATCTCTCCATTTCCGCCCAGGATATTGATCGAGACCATTTTTCCACCTTTTTTCAAACTTTAAATCACATTTTTACCTATGTCCTTCACATCCAAAATATCCTTTATACTACTTAGAATATAGTCTGCCTTAACGTGATATGGCTCATTTATGTTCCTGTCATCGTAGGATGCATACGCTGTCATCATCCCTGCCTTGCTTGCAGGCTCTATATCCATGCGCAGGCTGTCACCTACAAAAATCACTCCTTTGCGTCTATAACTGATTCGACTGCAAATAAACGATTTTTGTTCCTCTATAGATATGCATGTGATACAACCATCCCGCCGAAGGCGGCACATTGCACTGCACTGAAACGTGGATAAACGAGATTCAAGCAGTTTTCCAATCGCTGTAAACATATACAGGATCTGTGTTTGAACCCCCGGCTGTGATGCCGATACGATATCGTTCCCCGGCTGGTGCTTTAAGATTAGACACAGTATACGTGATGCTTTCCTCAGCTTCCAGGCTTGGTATCACATCGCTTTGCAGCTGGTCCCATACCAGGCCTTCAGTCTTTGTTTCAAGAGATGTGTATATAATTATATTCTCTGCCTTTGCAGAACCTACGTTCTCAAGCACGATATCCAGATCTATATAACTATAATAAGTATCTCCCAAGCTACTTCCGGTGAAGTCGATATTCAATTCAGGATAACCACTGTAGATCGGATGGATTATTGCATCGGCATTTATGAATTGATCCGGGATGTGGCCTACTGACCAGCCGGAGTTGGTAGTTTCAAGATAGAAATACTTCTCTCCTGCGTACTCGTAGTAACTCCCGTCTATCGCATCATTCCCTTTCACACCAGCGGCCATATGCCCGGGCAGTTCAATGAGCACAACACCGTAGCCCATATCATAAAGGAGCGAGGCAAGTAGGATCGATGAATCCTCACAATCCCCTCCGCCATTGTACAGTGTTTCAAACGGGAACCGGGGATATTCATCATAGCCAGAAGAAACGCTGTCACTCACATAGGGAAGTGACTGTACGAACGCCATCGTGATGTAGGGGATCTCATCATGTCCATAGCCGGCATCCTGAGCAAGGCTTTCCAGCTGGATTGTTATCTGTGAGATCAGTTCATCATCGTATGGGTCCGCCACAAACTGGTCATAGTTCCTGGTCCGGCTCCTTTGAGAATATGTCTTGTATGCATCGATGTAGTAGTCACATTCTATCTTAAACTCATAGGCATCATAATTCCAGGCATAGGTGCGGGTTATAATATCCGTATCGATCTTAAGGTCTGACCTTATTTCCTGAGTACTTGTGGGAATGGACGCTTCCAGTGATATCTCAGGCCTTAAAGTGTATGTTAATTCAACAAGAAAACTATTGTTCAGTATATTATCCACATGGATGGAATAGACTACGTTCTTGTTATTTGGGTCTTTAACATCATAGGTCTCTCCAAGGTGAACGACCTGTGTGTAATACTCCTGCTCGTCTTTTCTGAAAGAGAGCCTGATGATCTCATCTTTCCGATCAATGTCCAGGACCTTTGCAGAATATCCGTTCTCAAGGTAAAGAACGGCAGTCTTTTTCAGGGTAGCATTATGGACTTCAGTGTCCTGATGGCTGTTTTTGTCGCCGGGATTCTCGTCTGCTGTGCCCACATCATTTAAATACTGTTCATCTTCCACACATCCGCTAAAAGAAAATATGACCAGCAATAGCACAGTCCATACAAGAAACCTGGGGATGTTCATAGACTATAAAATTTAGCAAGTAAATATAATAATCTTGTGGTTAATGTATCACATGAAAGAGCACAATATTTAGAAGTTTCGCAAGATCATCTTTTAAAGCAGGGTACGAAATCTTTGGCCGACAAGTTGCAGATCACACATGCGCGGAAGACTGTTGGAACTGCTAGAGAGTTACCATACCCTGTATCACGGGTTCTTTTTTCAACACGTGCAGATATTAATGCAAAGTGATATGACATCAAGAAATTACGAACTGATAGTTGATAAAAAGATATTATAAATTTATGTTCCTACATAATCAGAAATAGCTAAAATTAAATGAGTTCTTCGGAGATATTCCGTTCTATTATATCAATTGCTGATTTAGCACATTTGCGAACATCCTGATCCGGATCGTTCAGTAATTTATATAATGGGTCTAGTGCAAGCTGATAACCTAATAGTCTGAGCGAATAAGCAGCATCACTTCGTACATAATTTGTTTCGCCCATGAGGGCTGCAATCAGAGGTTTTAGTGACTTTGTTCCTCCCAGAAGATTCAAGCATTGCAATACACCTTTAGACACTGCATCACTTTTCTTTCATTATAGATAGAGGCTATATTCTTATCAGAGATACCTTCACTCAATTTTAGTACCTTTTAATGTACAAGCTTAAGGCACACTTGTAAGATCCTTCTAGTTCTTAGATAGACTGACATATAATTAATAAAATATACTTAACAATTTATTACCAAATTACATAAATATATTTTGATAATCTAAATGATATCTTGGATATCTTAATGATTAAAAATAAAGCTGACCTGAAGACTTCAGGTCTTAACCCAGTTTGATCTTTCCATTGACCTCTTCATATCTTTTCACGGCTTCTGGAGTATTGAGCAGTATCTTCCTTATCCTGTTGTACACGCTTGGAGTATTCTCCGGATCAAGCTTTTCAAGGAAACCTGCCATCATTCCCACCAGGGGCATGTGATATATGTCTTCCATCCTGTCAATGTTGGCAAGAACGTTGAGTATCTTTACGGTATTGTACTCATTGACTCCTGCAAGTTTCAGGACTATCTCCTCCAGCAGTTTTCTTCCCTTTTCAGTTTGGAGGGATCTCTTTCTGTTCAATGCAAAACTTCCGTAAAGGGCTCTCTGGTCATTCGCCTGTTCTATTCTGAAAGCGCTGGATCTCTCAACCTCTCTTACCAGCTCAAATACATCCTCGCCACTAGTGCTTCCTATGACCCTCAGGAAAGCTTCCCAGCTTACCGGATCTTTTTCTGCCTCCTTGCGGAAATCTTGCATAAGCCGGATCCTGTCAGGTGCCGAACTGTCAAGATAATAACTGAAAGCACTTAATTTATCCGTGGCGCTTTGGGCCGTCTCAAACTGTTCCCTGATCATATCATGTACTATGGGAGTATCGAGGGTCGAAAGGACAGAGAGGCATGTATTCTTTACCTGGCGCTCCTTGATCGCATTCACCTGTCCGTTCAGATGATCCGGGTCTTTATTTTCTTTCCCGTCGTAAACCCGATAGAGTGACATCAGGGAATCTCCATGCCTGTTTGCTATTGCTTTGAGAAGCTTTCGCTTAACCTCGTATAGCAACTGGTACCTGTGTGCAAGTTTCTCATCTTCCACGGATTCAAAGACCGTCAGGAACTGAGCCCCTGCTTCTTCCGTAAGATCACGATCCCGGATGAGCTCATGATAGAGGGCTGTGAACTCTTCCGAGGGAAGGCTATTGGTATCCGCTATCAGCCTCATTTTTTCGACATCCACGATCCTCTGGAATGCAATGAACCTGTTTATCAGGTCCCGGTCCTTTTTTGCCTGCTGGATCAGCTCATCAATGTCCGCATCATGAATTACCTTGCCAAAGAAGGAATATCCCCTGTTCAGGGATGTAAAAGCAGGTTTATCCACGCCTGTGATAACTATCTTTTTCTCCTTTCCTCCCATCCGCTCCATAACTTCGGCAAGGTCATTCCCATTCCTGTCTGCAAGGGCTGCACGGACCGGAAAATCCCAGAATGCTCCCCCTTCCGGGACTTCCTGTTCTAAGAGCAATGTGAAGGTCCTTTCATTTTCATCATAGGAGGAGCTTACATGGACTACCGGGAATTGTGTCTGTTTCAGCCAGGTATTTGCCATGTCTTTAAAGTCCTGTCCCGAAACCTCCTCCATCACCTCAATCCAGTCCAGGCTTGAGGCGTTTGAATGCTTATATCTGGAGTGATAGACATCAAGGGCCCTGACAAATGTTTCTTTTCCCATCAGGGTCTCTATCATATTTACGAACTCAGGGGCTTTTACATATGTCACTGAAGTGATGAGATCATCAGGCTCATTGAACCCGTCCGGGATGATGGGCATCGAGGCCGCTCCCCGGTCAAGGGCAAAGGTTCCGGAGCCGGGAGCCAGGAACTCAAGGACTTCCCCGAGACGGCTGTATGCTTCTCCGAAATGGTAAGCATGGTATCTTCGTTCTATATGAACGGTAACTGCCTCGTTAAGCCATAGTTCAAATGGACTCTTTCCGGTTACCTCGGAGCCGTTCAGGTTGTGATAGAACTCATGGACCTTTACCCTCATCATGTACTCAAAAGCACTGTCGGTCATCTGGGGGAAGGGCATTATGCGATTGGTGGTAATGGTAGTGTTCCCTACATTTTCCATACCTCCGAAATTGGAATTCTGCATGCCTATCTCCCTGTAAACGGTGCCTGTATACCTGTACCCGGTTTCTATCGATCCTGCTGCCCTCTTCAGCTTTTCTCTGAGCATCCCGAGCTGTTCATCAGCGCCGTCCGCCTTACTTTTAAGCCGGTCCCTTTCCCCGGTCATGGCCATGATCTCTCTGCGTTCTTCAAACTGATCGTACTGCTCATGGCTGCCTGTGAAAAGATGGATCCACATAATGGAATCGCTGAGAACATCAAGAGATCGCCGGGCTATCAGGGGATCAGAACCGGGAGGCACCAGCAGTTCCAGGTCAAAGGTGCGTCCGTCAGGGTATTCGAATTCCCTTCTGAATGTGTCATAAGTTCCCACGCCCAGGAAAAAAAGATAGGGCGCCATAGGGGTGACCGAGTTATCATAGACGATCCTGTCCCTTCCATTTCCAACCGGATGCCTTGCTTCTTTAATGTCGCCGTTGGTTATGAGATTGGTATATCTCCCATCTGCAATGATGGTTGTAGTGTAAGTGCATTTGGCTACCATATCGTCTATGCATGGTACGATCCTCTGGAATCCCCATTGCTGGCACTGGGTGATCTGCTGTGGCGGAGCGCCTGCAGGGGTCTCATCGTAATAGAGGCCCTCCAGTATATTTTTTGTAGGCCTGCAGATGGTCCGGGTATTGATAGTGATATCAGTGTTCTCAGGTACTGTCCGGCCGAATTTGATAAGGAGGATATCATCTTTTTCCCGGTA
>DANZ01000050.1 GCA_002501695.1 Methanolobus sp. UBA474
TGCTGGCGCTGTAAGACGCCTATCATCTATCTCGCAACCGAACAATGGTTCATTAAGATATCCGAGCTGAAGGAACAGATGCTCTCCGAGATACAGCAGGTCAATTGGTATCCGTCCTGGGCCGGGTCTGCAAGGTTCAAGGACTGGATCGAGGGAGCCCGTGACTGGTGCGTTTCCAGACAGAGATACTGGGGAATCCCCATTCCTGTATGGAAATGCAGGACATGTGACAGCATGCACGTGGTCGGGACCAAGCAGGAGCTCCTGGAACTATCAGGTATCTCTGAAGACATCGAGCTGCACAGGCCATACGTTGATAAAGTCACCTTTGAATGCCAGTGTGGCGGGAAGATGACACGTGTGGAAGATGTGTTCGATGTCTGGTTCGATTCCGCCGTAGCTTCCTGGGCAACCCTGAGATTCCCGCAGAACACAGAGGACTTCGAGAAATGGTGGCCTGCGGATTTCATCACGGAAGGGCACGACCAGACACGGGGATGGTTCTATTCCCAGCTGGGTGCGAGCATGGTGGCATTCGGGAAAGCTCCCTACAAGAGCGTGCTCATGCACGGCTTCACCCTGGACGGCGAAGGAAAGAAGATGTCAAAGAGCCTTGGCAATGTAATAGAGCCAAAAGAGGTTATCGCAAAATACGGCGCCGATACCCTCAGATGCTTTGTGATGTCTGCCAGCGCTCCATGGGATGACCTGAAGTTCAATGGTGAGGAACTCGGGACGATCAACAGGACGCTTAACATCCTCTGGAATGTATATCGCTTCCCATTGCCCTATATGGTGCTGGACAGGTTCGACCCCTCAAAGGTATCCCTGGAATCTGTCATGGGGTATATGAGGAAGGAGGACAGGTGGATACTATCCAGGGCTCAGTCGCTGATCAATGATGTCAACAAGGCCATGGACCAGTACACTCTGCACAGGGCTCTGCGTTCCATTAACGAGTTCGTCCTTGAGGACCTTTCAAGATGGTATGTCCAGCTCATCCGGCCAAGGACATGGGTCGAGGCTGATGACCCCGATAAGCTGGCTGTTTACAGGGTGCTGTACGAAGTATTTGTGATAACTACCAAGATCATTGCCCCGTTCATGCCGCATCTTGCAGAGGAGATGTACCAGAACCTTGTAAGGAATGTTTACCCAGATGCACCCGAATCGGTCCACATGAACGACTGGCCGGTAGCTGACGAGTCCCTTGTGGATAAGGAACTTGAGACCCATATGGATATGATAAGGTCCATGGTGGAAGCCTCTTCCAATGCCCGCCAGAAGGCAGGCCGGAAGCTCAGATGGCCCGTATCCCGGATAGTAGTAGCTCCGGTCAATGAACAGGCTGCAGAAGCTGTAGCAAGCCTGAGGTCCGTGCTCATGGATCAGACCAATGCGAAGGACATCGTACTCACAGCTCCGGGACAGCCATGGGATGAACTCAGCTATGAGGCTATCCCAAACCCAAGTACTATCGGGCCTGTCTTCAAAGGAGATGCCGGCAAGGTCCTGGCCGCTATAAAGAAAGCTGATGTCATATCCCTCAGGAAGTCCCTTGCAGCAAACGGTCAGGCAGAAGTTGAGGTTCCCGGAGGTATAGTGACCATCACACCGGAAATGCTCAAATTCGAGGAGAAGCTGCCAGAGATGGTTGCAAGTGCAGAGTTCAACGCAGGCAGCGTATATGTTGACGCAAACCTGACCCGGGAACTCGAGTCAGAAGGATTTGCGAGGGAAGTTATCCGCAGGGTGCAGGACATGCGTAAGGAGCTTGATCTTGCGGTTGACGAAAGTATCAGGGCACATATAAGGATCGAAGACGAAAGGGTCCTTGACCTTGTACTTGACCTTGAGCAGCATATCGCAAAGGAGATCCGTGCGGATGTGCAGGTAATTGGCCTGGATGTCGATGC
Source organism: Methanolobus sp. UBA474 (assembly GCA_002501695.1). GTDB lineage: Archaea > Halobacteriota > Methanosarcinia > Methanosarcinales > Methanosarcinaceae > Methanolobus. The sequence continues at coordinate 1,917 of DANZ01000050.1, forward strand.
AACCGGGACACTTTCCAAGGACTGGGATGTCGAAGGTGTGTCCATGAGGATCGGCATATCGCCGGCCTGAAAAACAGCCCCGGTAAACAGGAAAAGAAGAAGCATGGAATTCAAAGAATGGGAACCTGTGTACTTAAGGATACTTGAGGACATGGGTTTCAGCAGGGAGGAAGATGAGCGCGCGGCTCTCATTCTCTCCCGCATGCTTGATCCTTCAAGGACTGCACCTGTATCTGTCCTTCATGAACTGATCAGTGGAAAGGATGTTCTTGTCTGCGGCAATGCTCCGGGTCTTAAAAATGAGCTTGGATCTGTTGACGCAGGGAACTATGTGGTCATAGCTGCTGACGGAGCTGCAGCTGTTGTACTTGGGTCCGGTGTAGTGCCTGACATAATAGTGACAGATCTTGACGGAGATGTCGAAAAGGAAATAACAGCCAATAGCATGGGTTCACTTATGGTTGTGCATGCTCACGGGGATAATATTGACAAACTTGAAAGATTTGTACCTCTTCTTGACCATATCATTGGAACCACCCAGTCAGTTCCTCTTGATAACGTATATGATTTCGGGGGTTTTAGTGATGGTGACAGATGCGTTTTCCTTGCAAGGGAGTTCGGTGCGGCGAGCATTACCCTTATAGGTTTTGATCTTGACGATAAGAATGTTACTCCTGTCAAGAAGAAAAAGCTATGCTGGGCAAAAAAGCTTATAGCAGAGTTACTTCCGTAGTTATGGGCAGAATGATCAGGACTTAGAGATCATTCATTGTAATGATTTTATGAGAATCTATATTTCCGCAGCAAGTAACACTTTGTGTTTTCATCATTTTTAAAGCACCAAGTAATTTTCAGCAGGAAATAGGTTTTCTACAGAACCGTATTAACCAAAAGGTTTAAACACTCCATGAATAAAAAATCTTTTTAAAATCTTTTCTTCAATTGTTCTATAGAAAGCAACATACCTATCATTATTTCTATCAATGTAATCAAACAAAGGTTTTTCGATTAATTTTATTCTCAATTGGTCAATTAAAACACACACAATATAAACTCCAATCACAGAACAAATTGCATGTATGACTAAGAAATTTGATCCATAAAATGCAGTATTATTCAGCAGATCTTTCCAAAGGAACTGTCTCATGGTGTCACTGTTTGCATGAATAAGTAAAACGCCAAGTGTTGATGAAGCTACGCGGTTAATAAACATACTTTTCTTTATTCTAATATTTTTAAAATATAGAAATAGTGAGACGGCACATACAAGCGCTAATAATTTATGAGAGTCTGACATCATATAGTAGTAATTTGTGAATCCAAACTTGCTGCCGATAAAATCAACAACAAGAATACTACTCCACATACAAATTACAGAAACAACAGAGCTAACGATGTAGAGCTTTTTTTCCTCAAATAATTTATTTGGATACATTCCAATATATGCACCGATCATATATACCGTAATGAGCCATCCTAAGTAATTCCAAGTATCATGATGAAAAAAGGTTGAAATTATAGTAAACATAAATACCAAGATTGCTAATATACTTAAATGTAGTATTTTACCCATATTTTTAATAAGTATATTTAAAAAAGGTATAAGCATGTACAAAAAAATGTATGCGCTTACAAAACTTGAACCAATCCCATATATTACACTAAACACTATTTTAATTAAACCTATAGTGCTAAATGCGGCATACCCTGTAACAAGAAAGATAATATAAATAGTAAATACATAAAATTTTGCTTCCAAATATAACTTTACTAACTTTATGAATTTGAACTCGGATTTTACCATAAAATATCCAGTGATCAAAACAAAACAGTTTATACCAGTTTTCCCCGCGAAACCAAAAAACTGCAAAAAAACCATGTTTCCTGTTATGTTTTCAAAATCAAAGAGTGAAGTAAATCCAGAATTGACAACATAGTGATGTGCCACTATCATGAGCATCAATATAATTCTGAAAAGTTCAAAATTTGAGCTTCGCTCTTTTTTTGTTTGAAGCCCGATTTGGAAATTCTCTATAGGTTCAACATAATTTTTGTTCATTGTTTCCATCTGTATGTTCCACCCACATTAGAAAACCATCAAAAGTCTTCAATCATTATATTTTTCCGTTGCAAAATTAATTTTATTTTAGTTTTTCATTTACAAGAGTAATCACATTTATACTAAAGTATATAATATTTTCTACTGTTTTTATTTTGTTTTCGATAATTCTAAATCTCCATGATTTTGAATGAACCGAAATACATGATACTTTTTAAAGATTGGTATTTTTGAACCTTACCTATATTCCCTTACTAATAGACGAAGGGTGCGATTTGAACCCATTCACTCAACTGGAATTAATGCGATATAATCGCCTGACTTTGTGGCAATCCTGCGGAGCTTAGTTTCCTGTCCTTTAGTTCATCCTTCAAGTTCTACTATACCCTAAGAACTGTTAAGAAAAACTACTTTTTAACTTTCTGTAATTTAGGCATAAATCTACCCCATAATTTAAATATAGAATTACATATTTACACATATAATATTAATGTTTAATCAAAAAACATAATAAAATTATTGTATGAAAAATACTAACTTTTATTACGGATTACCGTATCAAATAGCAAGTGGAGTTATATGCAAACACTGATCCTCTGTATAGACAGGGATGACGACCTTGGTGTGAAAGCTAATGTAAGAGGGCCCGTCATTGGGAGAGAGGCGAACATAGAGGCCGCTGTAAGACTTGCCACCGCGGATCCCGAGGACTCGGATGCTAACACCATATTCGGCGGTATCAAGGTACTTGATGACCTGACTGCGCGGAATATTGATGCAGAACTGATCACTCTTGCGGGAGATAAGAACATCGGCATCATCTCTGACCAGAAGATAGCAAACCAGCTCGATCTGCTTTTAAAGAAATTCAATCCGGAGTCTGCGATCTTTATCTCTGACGGGGCCGAGGATGAAACATTGCTTCCCATCGTGCAGTCCCGGATAAAGATCGATTCGGTCAAGCGTATTGTCGTTATGCAGAGTGCGAATCTGGAGAGTACTTATTATATTATAAAGCATGCTTTCAACGACCCGAAGATCTCCCAGACTTTCTTCGTGCCTCTTGGATTGGCCTCACTTATCTATGCATTTTTCCTTATGATCGATTATCCCCAGGGTGCTATAATAGGGATACTTGCTGCAGTGGGTCTCTATATGCTCTACAGAGGCTTCGGTGATCCGATATCTGTATATGGGGAACGTATCAAAGACTCATTCCACTCGGGGCGCATGACATTCCTTACGTATCTGACCGCGTTTGTGATACTGGTGATCGCAAGTGTGCTGGGGCTTAACAGTGTATGGCAGCTTTACACGCGCGAAGGTATATGGTACTACGGGTTAGTGCCGCTAGTGACAGTTTTCATAAACGCTACCGTGTGGTTGTATGTAAGTGCTATCCTGCTTGCAGATCTCGGAAAGATAATTGATTGCTATAAGAACAGGACGTCCACTTTCAGGTATATCATTCCTGCATTCTTTGTGATATCCATGGGCATGCTCTTCTGGGGGGCAAGCACATACCTGATATCCATAAGTCCTGTCATAGGCGGCAGTGATCTTGATCCTGCAACAGGGGTGCAGTACTTCGTTTATTCGATCGTCATAGCTATAATCATTGCTCTGGTGGGAATAAAGATCTCGGCAAATATAAGGATGGAAGAGAAGCAAACTTTAAAGGGTAGTAACAATGCCGATACGTAATTTAGGGGATAGCGAAGGTCAGGTTTTTGATGTTGCAGTGATCGGCGGTGTCAATTTCTCAATTGCGGAAGTTGCTGAGGGCATAACTGTAGAAACACCTTTTGGCGTGGTCCGGGCCTACCCTTTCAATGCCAGGGGTAAAAATGCCGTTCTGATCCCCCGGCATGCTGACGGGCAAAAGCATCTTCCTCCGCATATGATCAACTACCGTGCCATTGTCCGGGCTGTCAAGGAGCTTGGAATTGAAAGGGCAATATCTGTTAATTCCGTGGGCACGATGCACGGTCATCCTATAGGCAGTTTTGTCCTGCCTGATGATCTTGTAGACCTGACCCGCAGCAGGATATCCACTTTTCATGACGAGAGGACCGTACATGTTGATATGACGGAGCCCTACTGTCAGCAGATAAGGCAAAGTCTTAAAAAGGCCCTCATAAAAGGGAACATAGGTTTTGCAGATGGCGTATATGTCTGCACTGAAGGTCCAAGATTTGAGACGCGTGCAGAGATCAGGATGATGAGCAGATTCGGGGATATTGTGGGCATGACAGGCATGCCTGAGGTCGCCCTCGCGAAAGAGCTGAACCTTTGCTATGCTTCCATCTGTACCGTTACTAACAATGCCTGTGGAATGAGCACAGAGAAGGTAACTGCTTCGGAAGTTGTCAGAACCCTCCGGGAAAGGCAGGAGATACTCTCTGAGATCCTTATAAGTGCCATAAACAATATTCCCGCGCAGCGTAGCTGCAACTGCATGCATGCGACGGATACGGATGCATGTCTTTGAACGCCTTTGGGGTCAGTTAATATATCCTGCTTTATCCAGGCAGTTTCGTTCAGGCAATATCCCTTGAAGTATCTATCTGTACTCCTTCGCCGATCTTGAACTTTATGAGCTCCGGGCTTGGCACCATTCCGCGTATCTTGGGTATGGCAAGCTTACTGACCAGTTTATCAGAGTTGGTCTCAAGGGAGGATTCGAATACCACATCAGCCGTAGCAAATATCTCATTACATGTTTTTTCCGGGGTGCTGCCCTTGTGACCGTAAAGGTATGTCAGGCATTGTATCTCTTTTGTGACCTCATAGATGATGTTGGTCAGCTGGCGAATGAGTCCCGGGTTAACGCGGAGGTTCAGGTAGAAAGAGAACGAATCTACAATGATATTTATTTCTTCACCGTTTGAATCGTTGGCAATGTTGCGCAGGTTATATTCGGTGAATTCTATTATCTTGGAATCTATATATTCGTTGCCTACATTCTCTGATGCTTCGCCACATGAGTTGAAATAATATTCACTGTACACGTCTACAAAAATGATGTTAGACGGGTCAAATCCAAGGTTAATGATATCGTTGAGGACGAATTTAGGCCTGCGTGCCGTGGTGAAGTAGAAGGTCCTGCGGGACTGGGTGAACTGATAGAGGAAAACCTCTGACATTGAGCGGGGGTCGGCTGAAAAATAAGATACAGAACCTGCAGGCAAACCTCCTCCAAGTGTCCTGTCAAGGACAAGTATGCCTGTTGAGAGCAGCATCAGCTCTTCCTGGTATTTCAAATTTGAAGCCGTCTTCTTGAGGCTGTCGTACAATGAGACCTCTTCTTCATCCGGCTGCAGATCTTTCTGCATTAAAGGATTTGCTGCAAAAGGTTTGGTTGTTAGCATTGACCTGCTCCTGTAAGCAAGAGGTAATATATTCTTTTTTATATTTTTAGGTTATGGTTTTTATAAATCCAATAGTATTTATACTCACTGCACTATCTGAGTGCACCGATGACTCTCTGGGTACTACTAATCGCTGAAAAGACAAAAATAACTGTTCTGCCGATACAGGATAAAAAGAGAAGGCCTCTTTTTGTAGGGGAACTTGTCATGCAGACCACTGCTACAGGACCAAGGCCTCATAAGTTCAAGGTAGCCTTGAATAACAAAGAGGAATTCCATCCTCCCTCTGAGCTGACAGACCTTTTGAGGACTGCTGACCGTATTATGATAGCAAAGGACGGTGACGCTCAGCAGATGTCCTCTGTTGTCGATATGTTGCAGGGATTCCAGCTCAGTGCCGACGTTGTCAACGTATGCAGATTCTGCCTTATGAAGAACATGTTCAATTTCCTCAACCGCAAGTCCGTGAGATATCATCGGGAGAAGATATGCACTGACTGCGCGAGGGACGAACTTTCAAGAGTGCTCTCAACTTCGCAGGTGAAATATGGTGAGGAAGTATGTGACAGGCTTGAGGAGGTCCTGCTCAGTACAAAGGACCTTGACCGGACCCTGTCTATGCTGAATCCCGAGGAGCTTGACCACGAACTTACAAGATTCGACTCTATAGCAGCAAGCATGGAAATATCTACTTCCAGGATAAAGGATCTTCCGATACACCGTAAATTCAAGGAACTTCTGCTCTTAAAGTCGGACATGCTGCTGCCGGTGCAATCCATTTCGGTTGAGAGCGGTCTGCTCAAAGGCCAGGATCAGCTTGTCACCTCGGTGACGGCCACAGGTAAGACACTAATCGGTGAGCTTGCAGGTATCGAGAACATCCTTCGCAAAAAGGGAAAACTGCTGTACCTTGTGCCGCTGGTCGCGCTTGCTAACCAGAAGTATGACCAGTTCACTGAGCGGTATTCAGGCTTGGGGATACAGACCTCCATCAGGGTCGGAAGCGCCCGTATAAAGATATCTAAAACGGATTCCATGCGCAGATCGCTTGATTCGGATATAATTATAGGCACGTACGAGGGAATTGACTACATTCTCAGGACCGGTGCTGCGGACATGCTGGGTCATGTGGGCACGGTTGTCGTGGATGAAGTGCACACTATTGAGGATTCCGAGCGCGGCCACAGGCTTGACGGAGTGATAGCAAGGCTCAAGTATAGCGCACCTGATGCGCAGTTCATCTACCTGTCCGCAACCGTTGCAAAGCCGGAGATAATGGCAAAAAAACTGGATGCAAAGCTTATAGAATATGAGTATAGGCCGGTCCCTCTTGAAAGGCATCTGGTGCTATGCCCCGAGCATTCAAAAATAAAGATAATGGGCAAACTTGCCAGGGATGAATTCAGCATGGTCTCTTCTAAGGGACATAGGGGCCAGACAATAATCTTCACAAATTCCAGGCGCAATTGCCATCGTATCTCTGAGGCTCTTCCTATCCCGTCCGCTCCGTACCATGCAGGACTGACAAGCCTGGAGCGCAAGAAAGTGGAAGTGAGCTTTGCAAAGGGAAGGCTTCCTGTTGTTGTGACCACAGCGGCTCTTGCTGCAGGTGTTGACTTCCCTGCATCCCAGGTAATATTCGAGTCCCTGGCTATGGGCATCGAGTGGCTGAACATGCAGGAGTTCCTCCAGATGCTGGGACGTGCCGGCAGGCCGGACTACCATGACAGGGGGGAAGTGGTGCTGCTTGCAGCTCCCGGCAAGAGGTATACGGGCGATCAGGGGGATACGGAGGATGCCGTTGCCCTTAAGCTTCTAAAGGGCGAAATGCTGCATACCAGGGTGGATTACGGGGAGGAGGAGAAACTTGAGGAGATACTTGCAACTGCGGCAATAACGTCTTCTGAGAAAGACCTGATCAAGATACAAGGGAATATGCTTGCTGATTATAGCGTGGATGCGCTGTTGCGCAGGCTTGAGAAGCAAAAGTTCCTGCAAAGAAGAAAAGGCACGATCGAGCTGACAAGATTCGGAAAGATCGCTGCAGGCCACTTTCTTTCTGTATCCAGGGCGTTCCTTATAAGGGACGCCGTACTGATGGATCAGGATCCGTCCGTTATAATCACGAACCTGGAGTTCTTCGATGGGGTGTATTTCAAGTATGCGTCCCGGATCGCCGCTGCCCTTGACGTTCACCTGCCCTCGAGAGTGTTCCAGGGTGCCTCGCTGGATATTCTCTTTGAGGGAGAGAACATTGGAAAACTTGATATTGATCTGAGGGAGCAGATATTTGCTTTTGCATCCGATTTCCTTACTTGCGGTTGCAGGGACTCGCCATATTGCGGCTGTCCCGAGCGCAAGTTCTCGGAAAAGATCCTCCGGATAAGGGCTGAAGGATATGATCCGGTAGGTATTGTAAGGAAAATAGAGAATCTCTACGGGATAACTGCCTATCCGGGTGATGTGCTCGGATATCTGGATAATGCTGTGCGCAATCTTGATGCAGTTGAGATGATAGCAAAGGCTTACTCTAAAAAAGAGATCGCAACCTCTGCCCGCAGGCTGAAAGAACAGCTGGAAGGGTAACAGCTGCGTTATGTTATCATACCATTACAGCATATTGTCATAATGTTCTAGAGTAATGTCAACATATCAGACATACCTTATAAGATATGAACCGGTTTGAAAGGAAACATTAATATGAGTGAAAAGTCACAAGATATAAAGGCAAAAAGAAAGGTAAGGATCGAACTGTTCAAGCCTGATGATTTCAAACAGGTCTACTCTATCGGAGCTGTGGGTGGGCACAGTCCGTATGATTTCAGGATAGGCTTCTATAATGACACTCCTCTGCCGGCTGATAAGGCATCTGAGGAGCAGGTGATCCAGAGAAGGCTTGAAACGGAAGTAATTCTTTCCCCTCTGGCTGCCATGGAACTTGCAAGGTGGCTTAATCAGCATATCCACGACTATGAGGCAACGTTTGGCCCCATAAGGAGACCGCAGGAAAGTGTGAAGAAAAAAGGCGATGTTGAGACGCAGGCCACTACTGAGATACAGGGTTACATGTAAAGCCCTTAAAGCAGGAGAAATTCCCTTTGCAAGAAGGATTAAATCGCCAGTAATAAATATTAGATTGTATTATTGTATTAGCCTATAATTAGAATGGCTTTAATTAGCTATGACCGTTTTAAAACTGTTGTGAGGATTTATTTTGTTCCCTAATAAGAAAGTCCAGAAAATGATTGGATCTAAAGTCCAGGTAGAGATGAAAGGTGACCTTCACCTGCTTGAAGGAACCCTTAGCAGTGCAGATGATTACATGAACCTCCATCTTGTCGATACAGTTGAGATAGCAAATGGTGAACGTTTAAGGTCTCTTGGCTCCGTTGTCCTTCGTGGGAACAATATCATTCTTGTCATCCCTATGGAAGAATAACTACTAAAATAGTGGAAAATCGATATGAGTATTGAAGAAACTGCTCTTAATGCCATTCGTGCCCAGCCGGAAGGCGTATTCCAGAACCAGTTATGGAAGATGCTGGATATTGACAGCCGTAAATGCTCCAGGGTCATCTCCAAACTTCTGGAGGACGGGCTCATTATCCGGGAGCAGGCTGTATCCAATGGTGCAAGGACCTATCTTCTCAAAGTGAGCGAAGATAAGAAGCCTGTTTTTGAGTTACTTATGGCAGGGGAGATATTCTCCCCATGTGCAGGCTGCAGGGATGCATGCCAGCCGGAAAGCTGTGAAAAGCTCACATTCTGGGTAATGAATCTCGAGAAAGAAGAGAAATCGGATGAAATGTACTGATCTGGGCGAAAGCTTTAATACTGATATGTACTATGTTGGAGTCGCTCATTTAGAGCGAAATCGATGTGCTCCGATAGTGTAGTCCGGCCAATCATTCCGGCCTTTCGAGCCGAAGACTCGGGTTCGAATCCCGATCGGAGCACTAAAAATATTTTTATATTCCTATAAACAAGATATTTTTGTTTTTCTATCATCATGAATATAGTGCCATTGATGTATTCAAAGAGGCACTCTTAGATAATTTTATGATTGGAACCTATGTTTTAGCTGCTCTAAGAACCATTCGTTTTCTCACGATTAGCACACACCCCGGAGATAGTTTTTAGAAGTCCTATGTTTTAATCTGCCTTATAAAAATAATTGAAGGCTCTGTAGCAAAGAGATTCAGACGTCGAGTCCAGAGTTGAAATACTGATAGAATGGCTTCTGTAGTTCAAAAAGCAGCATCCTGGGATTTAGATACTTCAGGCATTCCTCGGATATTAAGAACTCTGATTACACTTCGAGAGTGCGGTTTGGGGGATTTTGTTACTCCTCTATGTTTACACATCTTTACAAAAGTAGACATATTGTAAACAGAATAATTAATATATGTTAGCACATTACATAATAATGTGTGAATTTCTAGTTTTCTGCCCAAAGAACAGTCCTTTTGGAGGACTTAGCGGGTAATGGCTGATGTTCACCGTAAAACGGACTGACTGAAAAGGAATGAGATACATGCGAAGTACAGATCTTGTGAAATATGGCAACAGGCCTGAATTACTATTCCGTGTGACCACGGACGGACAGACATACCAAAAAGTAATATTTCTGGTTTTCCCAAAGTACGCAAGTGCTGATCTGCCCCGGTATAAGGAAGAGTATGAAGCTGAAATGGAGAACCGTGGTCAAAGTGAGATGAAGTGCAATTTTATCCTTGAGGAATAAAATGGCATTCGCATAGGGAGCAGGATATAGGAAAACAAGAAATGAAGTCTTGTACCAGATGCAAAGGAGCGCTTAAGAAACAGATGCGGGGCATGAACATTCTCTATTACTGTTCGGGTTGCGGGTACCACTTATCCCGCGATTTTTCTTGTGAATGGTGGAATATGGACAGGGATAGAACTTTAAGAATAATGCGTAGGAAGCTGCAACTTAAAGACTCGGTGAAGAATAGAGAGGTTACTCAATGTGCTGTTACTGGGTAAAATTCTGGGAAAATGAAAATAAGAATATATTAAGAGAAGTGCCAGTGCATGCAGATACGGAGAGTGAGGCAAAAGACATTTTCAAACATGATTTCCCAAACGTTAATTATTTTGAGTTAATGTTTCAATAA
>DANZ01000098.1:0-6428 GCA_002501695.1 Methanolobus sp. UBA474
ATGCTGCCACTAATGAGAAAGGACCCATAATAAAAGTAGCAACAGAGCTGATGGAGGAATTTATAGGTCATGGCAGGTTCAGGCTGCTTGGAGTCGGAGTAAGCAAACTTGAACACATAAATGAAAAGCAAACATTCCTGAGCGATTTTTCCTGATGGCCGCACACAGGTATGACCCGGTAGATGACATATACTGAAAGCATTTTTATGCATGACCAATATAAAATATGCGGCACCGTTAAACAGTCTCTTTGTGAACATAGATTTTTATTCTTAAGATCCATATTTCCATTTCAACTGTATCAATTGATGCAGCCCACAATTCAGAGGGAAGTTCCTGATGAAAAATAAAGCCAAAAACTACCAGAACAAGTGCAGAAGCAGACCCAGGACACTTGGGCCGGTCTCACATCTTGAAGAACATGTGAATCCCGAATGGTGGAAAAAGATATTTAATTCGCTCTACTTGAAAACAGACGCAGATATTGTGGATGATGCCTCTATCACCAGGCAGGAAATAGACACTTTTCATGGCTTTCTCAAGCTAACACCGGAGAGCCATGTACTTGACCTGTGCTGCGGACAGGGAAGGCATGCACTGGAGCTTGCAAGAAGAGGATTGAAGAACGTGGAAGGCCTCGACAGGTCCCATTACCTTATACAGAGGGCAAAGGTCTCTGCAAAGAAGGAAGGGCTTGGGGTCAAGTTCAGAGAGGGCGATGCCAGGAAAACCCCTTATGCAACAGATCATTTCGATGCAGTGATGCTTCTGGGGAACAGTTTTGGCTATTTTGAAACATCTGAAGAGGACCTGAGGGTATTGAAGGAAGTCAGAAGGATACTCAAACCCAGGGGAAGTGTCCTGCTTGATGTCGCTGACGGCTCTTTCCTTAAGGAGAACTATCAGCCGAGATCCTGGGAGTGGATAGACAAGCACAATTTTGTATGCAGGGAGCGGTCCATATCTCTCGACGGACAGAAACTGATATCAAGAGAGGTTATTGTAAACGAGACATCAGGTGTTGTTGCAGACCAGTTTTACGCAGAACGCCTGTATACCAGCGAGGGCCTCATTGAACTTTTGAAGAAAGCTGAGTTCACCGACATAGAGATAGTTGACTCCATTAAGTCCGAAACCCTTCGAAATCAGGATCTGGGGATGATGGAAAGGCGTATATTCGTCACTGCTTCCATCAAAAAGGAATGGACACCTAAGAAGAAGAGATCAAAGGACATTGAAAATAACGTAGTGGTCATATTCGGGGACCCTCAAAAGAGAGATGAGTTAAAGCCCTGCGGGGTCTTTGATGATGACGACCTGTACACCATAGACCAGCTTAAGGGAAGCATCCAGTCAGCTGAGGGATATTCATTCAAATACCTGAATAATCACGACACGCTTATCTATGATCTTGCAAAACTCAAGGGCAAAGTGGATTTTGTATTCAACCTGTGCGATGAAGGTTACAGCAATGATCCCAGAAGAGAGCTGCATGTGCCTGCACTCCTGGAGATGCTGGGTATCCCGTATACAGGATCAGGGCCACAGTGCCTTGCTTTCTGCTATGATAAGGCACTGGTCAGGGGAATTGCAAAGGATCTTGAAGTACCGGTGCCTGAGGGCATAGTAGTGAAGGCAGAGGACAGCATGTTCGAGCTGCCGCTGGGTTTTCCTGTCATCGTAAAGCCCAACTTCGGCGATTCGAGCTTCGGGCTGAACCAGCACAGCGTCTGTAACAGCTATGATGAGGTTGTCAGGGCCATCTATGATATCAGAGAGGGCCTCGGGTACGACAAGCCAATACTCATAGAAGAGTTCCTTACAGGAAAGGACCTGAGCATAGGTATCATCGGTAATCCGCCTGAGAACTACACAGTTCTTCCCATCGTTCAGGAGGACTACTCCGAGCTTCCGGATGAACTGCCAAAGGTGTGCGGATATGAGGCAAAGTGGATACCCGAGTCACCCTACTGGAAGATCAGATCTGTCTCCGCAGACCTTCCAAAGGATGTAGAGGAGAAGATAATAGAGTGCAGCCTTAAGCTTATCAACAGGCTTGAGTGCAGGGATTACACCCGCCTTGACTGGAGGCTTGATGCCGCAGGCAACCCAAAGCTCCTGGAAGTGAACCCCAATCCCGGCTGGTGCTGGGACGGACACCTGGCTAAAATGGCAAAGCTTGCAGGCATGTCGTATGAGGATATGCTGATCCATATCCTCAAGAGCGCGGATGAAAGGATCTCTGCTCAGAAATGAACGTTTTAAGGCACTGATATTCCAAAGCTGCAGGAAAGAGTAATTCTTACTCTCTCCGGTTTAATTTTTTCACGTATCGTTACAGTTATTTTTTTGTTTTATCTTTTTCAAAGAGTATTGGCCATCCCGGGATAAATGAAATGCCCTGCCCGAATTAAGTTAAATGTATTATTTTTAGAAGGGTTTATTTAAGTAGGAGTCCGGTGAAAAGTTAACTCTGAAATGCCGACATCGGTACAAACATCAGATCAGTACGAACAGGGACAGGGAATAACATGAAAGTGAACCGTGGCATAGAAGAGCAACTGCAGGACATTGGAGATATAGATATTGTAGTGGGGATCCTTACAAAGAATGTGGAACCCACGATACTGCATGTAATGAATGTTGTACGGGAAGGGATATTGCAATACCTTTCTCCATATAATACGCTGGTTGTCGTTTCAGATGGCTTTTCAACAGACAGGACAGCAGAGCTAGCAGGTCTTTTCGAACTATCTCCTGTAAAAAAGATAGTTGTCGAGCAGATGGGGGTTCCCGGTAAGGGAGACGGAATACGCACGGTCATGGAAATCGCGCATAAGCTCAATTCCAAGGCAATTGCTTTTGTTGACGGGGACTTACTCTCGGTCAAGGGAGAATGGATACAGGAAATGGTAAGACCCGTGCTTTACGGCAGGACGGACCTGGTGGTGCCTTTTTACGTGCGCGACAAGTTTGACGGCGTCATCACGAACAACCTTGCCTACCCGTTCACAAGAGCATATTATGGCGCCGATATCCGGCAGCCTATCGGAGGAGAATTCTGCATATCCAGCAAGCTCATGGAGATACTGCGCACCCACCCGCTTTTCCCTTCGGACTTCGGGATAGATATATTCATCACTACCGTGGCATCTGCTGAGAGGCGCAGAATAAGGGAGTCCATGCTGGGGCTAAAGCTCCATGAGTCCACTACCAAATATGTAGACCCCGAATCCTCTCTCATCCCGATGTTCAGGCAGGTGGTCAAAACAATGTTCGACCTTGCTGTCTACTATAACGGAAAGAACCACAGGCCGATACCAACAGAAATTGCAGGCGTATCAGAATACTACGGGCCTGTGCCTGTGCCTGTGGCCGTCAACCGGGAAAAGATGCTTGAGACCGTGTCCAAGCGATACGGGGAGTATTCTGATATCTACGAGAAACTGCTGCCAAAGGACATACTCAACCACCTCGGGGCCTTCCTTGAAGGAAAGCAGTATCTTGATGCTGAAAAGTGGTCATACATCGTATGGAGCATTTTCGAGGAATATTCCACAACATATGATGTCCGGCTGGTGGATGCATTGAGAGTTATGTGGCTTACAAGGTTCATAGGATTCTATAACGAGTGCAAGGACATGAACTTCTGCGAGGCTGAAGCCAAGATACGGGAAAATGCCATCATATTCGAAGAGATGAAGAACGAGGTGCTCGGGGAAGCAGCCTGAGGCTGCAACCCTCCACCATAACAGGAGGCTTACTTTTCCATTGCTTTTTTTCTCAGGTCTTCCGGGAATTTCTCAATGGCATACCTTAAGGAAGTTCGTGGCATAATACCCTTGTTCTTTATCACGTACTCAAATATCTCCCGCTGGTGCGCCTTGCTTGCTTCCTTGAGCATCCACCCATAGCCCTTGCGCACAAGGTCATCCTCATCCATGAGCAGCCTGTCGGCTATCTCCAGGACATCTTTCAGGAATTTACCATTCCTGGCAGGCAGGACAAGGGTCACGGCCGCAGCCCTCCTGAACCACCTGTTCTCAGAGCCGGTCCACTGTTTGAGCCTGCTGACATAATCTGGATAGGTTTCGATGAAAGAGGCAACCGAATGGTTACAGAAAGTATCGCATTTTGCCCAGTTGTTGACGTATTTCCCGATCCACCCCTCGAATATCTCAAAATCCCCGGGCTCGTAATATTTCCTTAAGCGGTAAACCCAGTCAAAAGCAATAGAGGATTCTTCGAAAATGTCTGACCCCAGGAGATGTTCGCACAGCGAAAAGATCTCCTGCTTGCTTTGGCCCCCTATCTGCCGGAAGTATTTATCTGCGATCCGGATCACAGTTGCTGCCTTTACTCCATAGCAGTTTATCTCTTCCTTGAAAAAACGTGCGGAGGACTCTTTAGTCTTTTCGTCTGCATTGCGGGCCAGTTCCGCCCTTATTTCCGATATAAGATCGTCATGCATTTGCTCGCCAGCCATGGATTCTTTGTTAAGGATATTGAGAAGATAGCACAAATGGTTAATACGGCTTGCGGATGATATTCATATGGGGGAGACAATAGACAATACCAACGATGTGAGCAATACCAGTACTGTCAGACAGATACTGAAGAGTGTGCCGATCACCGAGGGTGCCGGGGTGCATCTGAAAAGGGCGTTCAATTCGGGCAGGGGTCCTAACCTTGACCCGTTCCTTATGCTGGATGATTTCCACTCAGACGATCCAGAGGATTACAGGATGGGGTTCCCATGGCATCCTCACCGCGGCATGGAAACGATAACCTATGTACTTTCCGGCATCGTGGAGCACAGGGACAGTCTCGGGAACAAAGGCGTGATAGGCCCGGGCGATATACAGTGGATGACAGCAGGCAGCGGGATAATACACCAGGAGATGCCCAGGGGTAACGAGAAGGGAGAACTCTGGGGACTGCAGCTGTGGACAAACCTTCCCGCCGCCCACAAGATGATGCCGCCCAGGTACAGGGAGATCAAAAGCGAGGACATACCCTTAGTGCATACGATCAACGGCACCGAGGTCAAAGTGATCTGCGGGGATGTAGACGGGATGCACGGCCCTGTTAGGGACATCATGACAGAGGTCGAATACATGGATATCACGATACCTGCGGACGCCTCCTACCGACACCCTACACAGCCACAGAATACTGTGTTTGCATACGTCCTGGAAGGGGAGGGCTACTTCAACCCAAACAGCAGGACATCCGCAGGCAGTGAGAGTCTTGTAGTATTCGAGAGCGATTACTGGACAGAGGTAAAAGCCGCAGGTAAAGGCGTAAGGTTCCTGCTGCTCTCAGGAAAGCCGCTGAACGAGCCTGTAGCATGGCGCGGGCCGGTGGTGATGAACACGCAGGAAGAGCTGAGGCAGGCCTTTGAGGATTACAGGGAGGACAGGTTCGTAAAATGAAAGGCACATTTTAAAGAGCCTCTCATTAAGGCACCTATCAAAAACCGAGTGACATAAGATCAATATTAGTAAATCCTCCAATTATCAGGAAAGCTATGATCAATGGCTGATGAACCAGGTAAATGAAAAGTGATTTCCTGCCCATAAGGCCAAACAATTTCACCAGGGGATCATTTTCAAGGTCAGGTATCCTGAACTGCCTCCAATAGCCACGGTACAGGATGTTTCCGGCTGAGACACCCAGAAGGACCAGGCCGAACCAGGGGATCAAAGGGACGTAATCTATGGAATAAAAACCGTAGGGTCTGATGCCAAGCCAGAGCAGCCAGGGAAAATCAACATATGCACCTTCTGCAAAAGAACCGATGAACAGGATCGCCAAACCTACGAACATAGGCTTCAGCTGGAATTTAAGGAAAGGATATGCCAGGATAATAGAAACGCCTATGAGATGAAGTATCCCGAAAAAGATGGTGCCCCGGGGAAGCAATATGCCCGTAACAAGGGTAATGACAATCCCCCATGAGAATATAGCAGCACCCCTTCTAACATATTTGGGAAATAGACTGCGGCTTCCATTCGTACAATACCTTGCCCGGGAATAACTAAGAGTGAGAGACAGACCTACAAGGAAAATGAAAGTCATAGAGGCACTTCTTCCTATAATCAGCAGGACACCTGAATTAACATCCAGTCCTAATATGCCTAAAGACCTCATATCGTAGAACAGATGATAGACCACCATGAGAACGATCGCCACACCGCGAAAAAAGTCAATCTCCCAGAATCGCTTTTCCAGAGTGTGATCCATGGTTTGCCCCGATACGGATGAACGTGATACTGCCTGCTCTATTTCCGGTCCTTATCTTTGTCCCTTTTGAACATGGAAGACAGATGCAGCGCATAGGTGCCGTCCTCTTTTATGGCCATCACTATTTCCTTGCGGTCGAAAAGGGAATCGAGGTTCAGTTCGTAGGAACCGGGACCCAGTAT
>DANZ01000098.1:6494-7615 GCA_002501695.1 Methanolobus sp. UBA474
TTTTCAGCTCCCTCCAGTTCTTCTTCCTTTACATAGAGGAACTTGTTCCACCCGCAATTAGGACATCCGCTAAGTATAACGGGAGCACCGTCTTCGAATATTGATTCACATCGTGTGCACTTGTGAGGCATGGTTCACCGGTTTATATAAGCACTATGTGTATTAAAATCCTTGCGATAATCTGCATATCGGAAAAGACATCATTTTTCAGGGTATCTTCCTATGAACGGATCGGGGCCTCTCCCGGGCACGCTCAGATAAGCCCCCAGGAATGTCTTCCATTCTCCATGGTCTGCTTTACAGTTCCCCTGCGTGTCATCTCAGCCATGATCTCCGGGAGCCTGCCGGGCTGCGCTATCTCAAAAGAGAAGGAATCCAGAGAATGGTATACGTAAAGGCCATGCCTTATCGAAGGAATGTCCCATGACGGGCGGTTCTCCTTTGCCATGAGCCTTGATATGATGTCCATCATATCCTCCATGAAGTTCCATGGATAGACGACCCACGCCCACTCCTCAAGGCGCTCACCGCAGTAATCCGGGTCGAATACAGAGCATTCGAGGTACTGGAGCGTTGCTGTCCGGACCTCCTTTGGATGCTGCTTCATAACATACTCCCTGGAATGCAGGAGGCTCTTCCCGGTGTCGGCTATATCGTCAACGATGAGCACGTTCTTACCAGTAACAGAATTGTCTGCCAAAGGGTATCTTATCATTGGCTCATTGCCTGCAAGTGCTGTCCCGATGTAGTGCTCTATCTTAAGACTGGTAAGGTCATCCAGCCCCAGGAAATCACAGAGCACGCGCCCCCCAAACCAGCCGCCTCTTGCAAGCGCGATTATCATGTCGGGCTGGTAGCCAGAAGATTTGATCTCATTTGCAACTTCTCTGCACAGGTCATAAATATAATCCCAGTTAGTAACCACACACTTGAACTTGTCAGGTAATGCCATTTTATTCCCTCCGGATTTTGAGATATTTAGACAGAAATTGCATATATCCTTTCGCTTTCCCCTATCTGTACGCAACCTTTATCTGTGATGATACACTTCTAGAGGAGTACCCTTACGAATTGAGACAATAAAAGAAGCGGGGTGGGGTAGCCAGGAGATCCCGACGGGC
>DANZ01000134.1 GCA_002501695.1 Methanolobus sp. UBA474
GTAGGCACGGTGCTTGCTATCAAGCCCTGGAACTTCCCCTTCTGGCAGGTGCTCAGCGCAGCATCGCATGTGCTTGCAGGCGGGAATGTGATGCTGCTCAAGCATTCAGGTTATGTGCCGCTGTGCGCACTGGAGATAGAGAACATCTTCATGGAAGCAGGGTTTCCCGAGGGGGTCTTCCAGACACTGCTCATAGACGGAAGAACGGCATCCTCACTTATCTCAAGGAAGGAGGTAAAAGCCGTGTCCTTCACGGGGGGACACGATGCCGGGCAGAAGGTTGCAGGGCTTGCAGCCCATAACATGAAGAAGTTCGTGCTGGAGCTTGGCGGCAGCGACCCTTTCATCATTCTTGAGGATGCCAACGTGGAAATGGCAGCAAAGGTCGGCGTCCCGAGCCGTTTCTTGAACACCGGCCAGACATGCATAGCAGCCAAGCGGTTCATTGTTGAGGAAGCAGTAGCCGGGGAGTTCACTGAGAGATTCGTGGAACTGACAGGAAAGCTCATGATCGGTGACCCCATGGACCCGAAAACGGATATCGGGCCGATGGTCAGGGAGGAGCAGGTCCGGTTACTTGAAAGCCAGGTAAGGGACGCGATATCAAAGAGTGCGAAAGCCCTCATTGCAGGAGGAAGGATGGAAAGTGAGGGTTACATGTATTCGCCTACAGTGCTCAGTGATGTGAACAGGGATATGAGGGTCATGAAGGAAGAGACTTTCGGACCTGTGGCGCCCATAATAACTGTAAAGGACGAAAAAGAAGCTGTCTGGATTGCAAACGATTCAGAGTTCGGGCTGGGCGCCAGTGTTTGGAGCCAGGACCGTGAAAAGGCCCTGAGAATTGCCTCCGAGCTTGAGACCGGAATGGTTGGTATCAATTCCTTCTGTAAGCCCGAAGCCTGCCTGCCCTTTGGCGGCATTAAGAAAAGCGGCATGGGACGGGAGCTTTCAAGGTATGGGTTCCTTGAGTTCATGAATATAAAGTCAATAAAGGTGATCTAAATCCAGTCTGTGAATATCCGATCATCTTTCTTTTTTCATCGTGTAATTTGTTAAAGTTTGCCCGTTTACGATAACCTGGTTTTCACTGATCAGAATGAAACCCATTCTCTCAAAAAAGGGCCTGGCTACTTTTGATGCTTCTACAATCAGTTTTTTTGTATATCTGTCCTGAGCGAATCTTTCAATGTGATAATAAAGGATCTTTCCAATCCCCTTACCCTGGTAGTCAGGATCTACAAAGAAATAGTCTATATAACCGGGTGAACCAATGCTCATGAAGCCAACAATATTTCCATTATCACATGCCATATAGGTTTTTACACATCTTAACCTTTGATCCCATGCCAGATAGTCCGGTGGCTTCGGAGCCCATGCCTCTTTCTGTTTTTCTGAATATATCGATGGATCTATCGCATGCACAGTCCTGTGGAAGAGATCGGTTATTTCCTCCAGATTTGTTTCCGAATATTCAGCAATGATCATGTCCTCTTACAGAGAGGCTCACCACAACTATAACAGTATCCTTTATGGACACAGATTGTGCCTCCGCATTTTGAACAGGCCCATCGTGTATTCTCATTTATAAGAAACTGTTGCAGACCATACTTTTTGATGTTCCCAAGGTTCTCTATCATGCTCATATTGTATCTGGTCCGATATCTTTTATCCAGTCTTTTTAGCCTGTCACACGGGAAGCCCTCGCATCCGAAACAAAACCGGGCATCGTCTTCCTGCAAACTTGCACAGTTCCTGATAATGCATTTAGCACAGCTTGCAGGCATGTTGCTATCAGGCCCCCGGCAGCCGGGGCATTTCTTCCTTTCCCGCAGGTACGCCATGCATACACCACAATTCATTCCGCATGGCGCAATAAGTGAAAACTCATCCGGGGAATACATAAATTGTGACCCTCTACTTTTTATTCTCCAGGGCTGCTCCGACAGTGATACACATTACCGGGATCATCAGGTATCTCAGCCCGATCTGGGCGAAATAATCCGAAACAGACATCCCGGACATGGGAATCAGTACCGCCATATCCAGTGATATATTTATGGCGAACCATGCTGACCCGAGAACTACTCCTTCTTTGAAATAGTCTGCACCGATATTCTTGAAATAAGAGACCAAAAGGAAGGCAGCGGTGACAGAACCGACCACTATCATGATCGACTTGAACAGGGATATATCGATCGTCAGCTCTCCCTCCCTTGTATAGAACAGGAAGGAAGTTACAAAGGGTATAAGCCATGAAAGAAAGCCATAGCCTAAGTTTTGGAGATACTTGTTTTGCATGATATTCATTCAAAAGTATTGACTATTTAAATATTTGGATTTAGCGCCTATGCATCTTTTTTCATTATAGCCATGACTGCAATTGTGTTCGAAGTTTTAGTAATTGTTTAATAAATAGACCTGCTTTATTATATAAGCTGACAGAACAGCATCAAGACAGGAATAAACTTAACCGGACTGGCAATTCGAGGGAATATTATGAAAAGATCATTAATAGTATTTCTTCTGGCACTCATTACTCTTAGTGCAGGATGTACAGAAGAGATAAACGATGCAACAGAGATTTCCGATGACGCTGTCATCACTCATCTGACATACGGAGCTTTTACTTTGCCTGAGATGGCAGTACAGGAGCTTATCGTTAACTCCACAGCCGTTAACCTGAGCTATTATAACTATGATAACGAGCTGACAGCCAGATATATCAAACCAATAGATGAACAGACCCGTAGCGATCTGCTTGACCTTATGAGAAATAATGATTTTACCGAAATGGAAGATCTTTATGAACCTCAGGAAGGGCAGCCAATTGTCGCCGATACCGGAACTCTGGAGATAACGGTGGTCCAGGAAGGAATGAACAAGACCGTGAAGGTTGATCCATACTTCGATGACTATATGCCTGCTGATCTCAGGGAGATAAATGACGCACTGGTCGATCTGAGAAGCTATGCCCTGTCAATATCCGGAGACGAGGCAAAAGTAATTGCCGAGGATTGGATAAAGAGCGCTCCCACTTACAGTTTTGATGGCTCGGGCCTGGTCCTTGAAGACTACCGGTCCGCAGAGAATTATCCTGAGGAACATATCCTCACTTACAACTTCACCAGCAGCCATGGCGGCTACGGTAACAGGACAAGCCAGATGGTCACCCAGGTCATCACCAACCACACGATCGAAGTGACCTTATACAACAGTAATGTAGTGTCCGCGGTCATCGATGGGGTATGGGATGAAAGGGAGCAGAACATGCTGGAATTCATCAGGATGGATTCTGGGCAGATGAACTGCACGCAGGCACCCTGGCAGCTCTGGTATGCAGAAGGCAATATAAATTTCATTAAAGAACCCACCGAGGAGGAGCTGGCAATCGCCTACTTCAGCACAGTTCATGGTATTGAGGTATCAAATCTCAGTTCCGCGAATCAGGAGGATGGTA
The DNA here is from genome assembly GCA_002501695.1 of Methanolobus sp. UBA474. GTDB lineage: Archaea > Halobacteriota > Methanosarcinia > Methanosarcinales > Methanosarcinaceae > Methanolobus. Next base: position 3,461 of record DANZ01000134.1, read on the forward strand.
GGTGCCGGTATGGCCTGACAGTAAAGGCAGAGAGTGTGCCTGTTCTGGAAGGACTGGGATGGCAGAAGGCATAAAGTCTTTACCATCCACATCTAGTTCAGACTTTTTTACGAGCCGCCCCTGGCCTGAAACAGGAAGTCAGAAAAAGCTCGCACTATTTCAGGTCATTTATCAAAACAGTGATGCAACCACTTTTATATGTGATCAGACCCAACTGAAATTGGGGGAGTAGCCAGAACCATTTACTGAAAGTTATTCCCTCAGGACGACTTACCGGGGGATATCGATATGGAAAGTATGAGATCTGTCGATCCTGCTACAGGAGAGATCATAGGGGATTACGAACTGGATACTGAGTATGTTGTGGAAGATAAGATCAGGCTATCCGGGAAAGACTTCAGGGACTGGAAGAGCACATCGCCTTTTGACAGGTCCATGTACCTTGACAACGTCGCAGGGATATTGAGGGAGAGAAAACAGGAACTGGCTGAAATGATCACCCGGGAGATGGGTAAGACCATTAAGGAGTCGCTGGGAGAGATCGAGAAATGTGCCGTGCTGAGCGAGTACTTTGCCCGCAACGTTGAAAGGTTCCTTGCTGCGGAGTTCGTGGATACGGACGCCGAAACATCCGGTTTCCTGTATGAGCCCCTGGGCACCATACTGAACATTATGCCCTGGAACTTTCCTTTCTGGCAGGCGATGAGAGCAGCTGTTCCTGCACTTGCAGGCGGGAACGTTGTATTGCTCAAGCATTCCAGCAATGTGCCAGGATGCGCTCTTGAGATCGAGAAGATATTCTGCACGGCCGGGCTGCCTCCGGGAGCATACCAGACCCTGCTTATCAGGGGAGATCTGGCTTCAGGCCTGATATCCAGGGATGAGATCAGTGCGGTGTCCTTTACCGGAAGCAACCCTGCCGGAGAAAAAGTGGCGTCTGAAGCAGGGCGCTATATGAAGAAATTTGTACTGGAGCTTGGCGGAAGCGACCCGTTCATCGTTCTGGAGGATGCAGACCTGAAAAAAGCTGCCGAAGGTGCGGTAAAGTCCAGGTTCCGCAATGCAGGACAGAGTTGTACTGCAGCCAAGCGTTTTATTGTTGCCGGATCTATTGCCGGGGAATTCACGGAAGCGTTTGTGAGCAGGGTCGAGAAGCTCAAAGTCGGCGACCCCATGGACCGGGATACGCAGATAGGCCCTCTTATAAGCGCAAAGCAGAGGGATAAATTGAAGGAACAGGTTGATAAAACCCTGTCAATGGGTGCCGAGATCCTTCTGGAAGGCGGTCCCGTGGAAGGGGACGGTTTCTTTTATATGCCGACAGTGCTCAGTCATGTTAAGGAAAATGCTCCTGTCCTTACGGAGGAAACCTTCGGGCCCGTGGCACCTATAATCACATTCAGTGATGAGAGGGAAGCTGTTGATCTGGCCAACAGCACTCAATTCGGACTTGGAGCCAGTGTGTGGACAGAGGACAGGGACAGGGCCATGGCGCTGGTAAGGAATATCCATGCAGGTGTCATTGCCATAAACCATATAGTAACATCTGATCCGGGCCTGCCCTTTGGAGGCTTCAAGAAAAGCGGCATCGGCAGGGAACTGTATCGTGTAGGCATGCAGGAGTTCATGCAGATCAAATCTTTAAAAGTATATTAAGGCGTGTGGAAAATGAAAGGCAGTGACCTTTTTGTAAAATGTCTTGAGAACGAAGGCGTTGAGTACATATTCGGGGTCCCCGGGGAGGAGACCATAGACCTGACGGATTCGCTGTCCAGGTCCGGTATCAGGTTCATTGTTACCAGACATGAGCAGGGTGCTGCCTTCATGGCGGACATGTATGGAAGGTTGACACATAAACCCGGAGTGTGCCTTGCAACTCTTGGCCCGGGGGCTACGAACCTGATAACGGGGGTTGCTGATGCCCAGCTTGATAAAGCGCCTCTGGTTGCCATCACAGGACAGGCAGGGCTTGAGAAGACACACAAAGAGTCACACCAGTATATAGACATAGTAGCTATGTTCAGGCACGTCACAAGCTGGAACACCAGGGTCACAAGACCGGACTTCATACCCGAGATAGTGCGCAAGGCATTTGAGATCGCTGCTGACAGGCCCGGGGCGGTGCATATTGAACTCCCCGAGGATATTGCCGGAGAGGACAGCGATGACAACCGGAAGCAGCCTCTTTTCAAAAAGGGCCGGCCCCACATCATCATGCATGACAGTCAAGACCTCACAAAGGCTGCTGAAATGATAAGAGAGAGCTCCATGCCTCTCATCCTTGCAGGTAACGGTGTCTTCAGGGGAAATGCGGCCAGCGAACTTCGGAAATTTGTCAGCTCTTCCGGGCTGCCGGTGGTCACCACGTTCATGGGGAAGGGAGCTGTCCCGGCAGATGACGAGCACTATCTTGGCTCAATGGGCATCAAGGACAGGGACCATGTGATGTGCGGCCTTGATATGGCGGACCTGGTAATAACCGTGGGCTATGATTACGTGGAGTACAGTCCAAGATACTGGAATGCTGACGGCCTGAAGAAGATAATCCATATCCATTCAGACCATCCGGAAACAGATGAGAGTTACATTCCGGACATCACGCTGCCCGGAAATATCAGGCAGGCACTTTCCAGGCTTACCGAAGAGTGTGGTTGCAAAAAGGAAATGTCTGAAAGGTTCAGGAAGGTGCGCTCAAAGATGAGAGCTGAACTTGAGGACTTCATGGACGACATGTCCTTTCCAATGAAACCCCAGAAGATAATATACGATATCAGAGAATGCCTGTCAAGGAATGATATGCTTGTGAGTGATGTGGGTGCCCATAAACTCTGGGTCGGGAGGCTTTTCCCTGCATATGAGGCAAACACTGTCTTTATATCCAATGGCCTGGCCTCCATGGGATTTGCACTCCCTGCGGCCATACTTGCAAGTTTCTTAAACCCTGAGCGCAAGGTAGTGGCAGTTATAGGGGATGGCGGATTCCTGATGAACGTGCAGGAAATGGAAACTGCTGTAAGGCTTGGATGCAGCTTTGTCGTGGTCATCTTTAACGACTCAAAATACGGGCTCATCGAGTGGCATGAAAAAAGAAAGTTCGATCAGAGCATAGGCATTGATTTCACCAATCCTGACTTTGTGATGCTTGCGAAGAGTTTCGGGGCAAAGGGCGTGAGGATAGAGAATGCCGGAGAGTTCAGGCCCGTGCTCAAGGAAGCCCTCAGCCAGGGCGGGGTATGGATCCTGGATGTAAGGGTGGACTACTCGGAGAACTTCAGGCTCACGGAGAAACTGAGCAATAATATGTGCGACCTCTGAAGACTTCTCTTAAGTAAGTGAAAGCGATCTAAAAAAAGAAGCGCCCTGATCACATTGATTCAGGAGCGCCGAGTCCCAGTGTATCGAGTGTGCTTGCAAGCACTATCCTTGCGCAGTCCACCAGCGCGATCCTGCCGGCCCTTACGTCGTCGTCCTCTGCATTGAGCACAGGTACGAACCTGTAGAACTGGTTGAAGGATTCGGCAAGCTCCCTGGCGTATATAGCAATGGCATTGGGTTTCAATTCCCTTGCAGAGGTTTCAAGGGCGCTGTCAAAAGAAGCCATCTTCTTGATAAGACCCACTTCCGTATCTTCGACCAGTATCGATGGGTCTATTGGGGCTTCGGGGTCCCACAGGCCGTCTTCCTCCGCTTTCTTGAGGATGTTGCATGCACGTGCATGGGAGTACTGTATGAACGGGCCCCCCTGCTTCTCAAAATCCAGGGCTTCTTCCCAGTTGAAGACAGTGGATTTCTCAGGAGAGACTTTCACGATATCATATCTGACAGCACCTATTCCCACGGTCCTTGCAACGTCCTTCTTGAACTCCTCCGGCATCTCAGGGCGGCGTTTGTCGACTTCAAGGTAAGCCTGTTTCTCGATCTGGTCGAGCAGGTCATCAGCCGAGATGAACTTGCCCCGGCGTGTGCTCATAGAGCCTTCCGGCAGGGATACAAATTCGAATATAACGATCTCTGGCTCAGGTTTGCCTATCAGCCTTAAGGTTGCCTTGAGCTGTCCCGATATGAGCTTATGGTCAGCTCCCAGCACATCTATCATCCTGTCAGCTCTCTCGCTCTTCCATTCGTGATAGGCTAGATCGCGTGTGGTATAGAGGGATGTGCCGTCGGTGCGCTGTATGACAAGGGTCTTCTCAAAACCATAATCAGAGAGGTCAACGACAAGTGCGCCCTTATCGACCTCGGTCTTGCCTGTGGCCTTAACTTCTTCTACTATCCTGGAAACCGCACCTGAACGGATAAAACCTGACTCATGGGGGAAGCTGTCGTGCTGTACGTTCATACGCAGCAGGGTCTCCCTGATACCAGCTATGGCCAGAGAGACCGCTTCATCAAAGCCCTGGATGGTTTTCTCATCGCCTTTCTCCACCAGCTGCATAAGCCTGTCTATCTCAGCTACCTTTGCGGGATCCTCGGTCAGTTCGACGTTTGCCCTGATGTAAACATCCGCGATCGCATGGTCGGGCTTTCTGGAAGTGTCAAATTCAAAGCGTGAGAGCGCCCATGAGACAATAGCTATCTGGCGGCCCATATCATTGACATAGTACTGGGTCTCCACATCGTATCCTGCACGTTTGAGCACTCTCTTGAGAGTGTCACCTATAATGGAGTTGCGTATGTGACCCACATGCAAGGGTCCGTTTGGATTTGCAGATGTGTGTTCCAGCAGGATACGGCCGCTGCAGAAGCCTCCACCGAACCCGGATGTTTCGGTCCTTATCCTGAAGACGGTCTCATCCACATAGCTGCGTGATGCATCTATATTGATGTAAGGGCCGACTGCCGTTACATTTCCGATAAGCGAGCCGTCCGGAAGGAAGACAGCATCCGCTATTTTCCTGGCAAGGTCTTTGGGACTCTGTTTAGCCTGTGCAGCAAGCCTGAAAGCGACCTTTGAAGCTATATCAGCATGCTGGGAAGGCTCCAGCCCGAGGTCGTCTGCCTGCAGGCCCATGGATGCAAGGGCATCCGTAAGAACTGAAGTAACCTGTTTTTTGAATTCAAGGAACAAGATAACACCTCAATGACAGGTATCAGACACCCGTGTTGAACCTCAGTATAGCCACGATCCCGCCAAACGCATTGAAAAGCTGGGACCCTTCATCAAAGTCGGTGGATACGAATTCCACATTGGTGGCCATCTGGTCGGCGAGCTCGGATAGTTCATCGACTATATCGGCTCTCTCAACTACTTCAAGGGTGGTGCCACATACAGGACATTGTCCTGAAACGTCGGTCTGCTCCCCGGGCTTGAAGTCCCGTGTGACCTTGTTCTCGTAATCCCCTGTGGGACAGCGCAGGGTGATCCTCTCAGCCCTGAGGCCTTCAGATATCAGCAGTACCTCCACGGCCCCCATGCTCAGGTTCTGCCGGACCTGTGCCTCACCATATGCAGCTTTTCCGGAGTCCGATACAAGCTCCTTCAGGAACCGCTGCACGAGTTTCTTCTCGATCATCAGGTCAAGGTCCGAAAGTTTCTCACTTGCTGCATTAACAAGCTCTGAGAGGCCAGACTCATCAGTATAGGCGATATCGAACATTCCGAGGACCTTCTTCTGTATCTCATGGTGGAAGAACTCTCCGGCCTCGAACTCCTCTTTTGTGGGGGAAGGGCCGCCGATGAGCACTCCTTCGAAATCTTTCTGGTTCACCGACATGAAGACCTCACTGGCAGAATCACCGATGCGTTTGAAGAATTCATGGATAGCGATAAGTCTGAGCTGCTGGAACCTGTGGGCACTCTGTCCTCCTTTCCTCTGTTTCCCGGGTACTGAAGAGGTCATGTGCCTGAAAGCCTCTATGTGTTTACCTACCAGCAGGCCGACTGTGGCCTCTCTTCTGTCAAGTACGAGCAGGCCGTATGTCTTGGCATCCCTTAGCATCTCCTCAAGAGGTTCCAGGTAGAAAGAGGAGTCACAGTGGTATCTGTAAGTGACGATCGGCTGAGGCGGCTCGACGATCATCGTTTCCATGCTTGTTTTGTTGGCACCTATATCCACGGCACCCGTGAAGAAGACGATGCCGTTCTCCGGGACCTCCACATATCTCAGCCGGGAAAGCAAAGATTCCACAGCGCCCTGGACATTGTCCTTTGTAACCTTGGACTTGATGTTGGCTGCCTGGCCGTGCTCTGTCCTGAGCTGGGAAGTGATATCGGATATTTGCTTGTTAGGAGGGATATAGAGAGAGATCAGCTCGGTGCCGCGCCCCTTCTTGGTACGCAGTTCCTCTAGCTTCTTTTTGAATTCATATTTAGAATGAGCAGATTGTTCTGACATATTGGAAATACTCCGCAATTGAAGTGAACTTAAATGTATTCTTATCTTCGATTAGATTGTGGTGCATATGTACATCTAACTATAAATATAGGTTGTGAGCCTGCAAGTGAAGTATCATATTAACTGTTATATCATACAATGTGGGAAACAGTACCGTCTTTAGATATCAATACCACCCTGCTTATCTCGACATCGTCAGCGATCCTGTATCCAAGCAGGGTTGCAAGCTTACCTGAGAAGTCAAGTACTTCCTCATGGGAAGGCATCGCTTCACGCGGGAGCCTCTTCCTCGAGAAACCCAGATGCATGTAAGCCTTCACCTCGATGTAATCGGGCTGTGCCTTTCGTATCATTTCAGCGTAACCTTCGGGGTCGAACATGTTAACGCCCTTTATAAGGGTTATGCGTATGACGGTCCTGGTATCCTTTTCCCTGAGTATTTCGAGGGAGCGGCCTATCCTTTCCCAGAGACCGGCTGATACGGGATTGCAGACCTTCTCATAGGTATCCCTGTCCGGAGCGTCAAGGCTCATGTAAAGCTGGGACGGGTTTATGCGCTCCATGATCTTCGGGTTGGTCCCGTTGCTCACAACGAAAGTGGTAAATCCCTGCCTTTTGAACTCTTCGACGAGCTCGGGAAGGTAAGGGAAAAGTGTAGGCTCTCCTGATAGTGATATAGCCACATGCTTCGGGTCATTACCCGCTATCCAGCGCTCTTTCGGGGCAGACCCTCCAAAGCCCGATAATAATTTCCTCTGCGACTCGATGCAAGACCCCACTATTTCCACTGGAGAGTCCCATTCCACGGGCAGCGGCACATCCACTTCAGTGGGTCTCCAGCAGTGCAGACATTTCTGATTACACATAAGAGTCGGCGTCATCTGCAGGCATCTGTGCGATTCGATCCCATAGAAAGCGGCTTTATAACATGAGCCCTCATCCTGCATGGACCTGCGAAGCCAAAGACATGTCTTGACAGCGGAATGCCTGCCTGCAAGACTGTATCCCTGCTTTCTCAACAGGCTGTTAAAGTCTGTTATATCCTCAGTTTTCTCTCTTTTTCTTGACATTTGAGTTGTAGTTATTTTTCAGGATATATATAGTATTGGAAAGGCCCGGGGAGGCAGTGCAGGAAAAGAGCACATATGAGCCGCTTGAACAAAAACTATATCAGATGTATGGGACTACTTTTTGTTATGAGCTTCCTGCAAAAGATATATGATGATTCCCTCGAGAAAAAAAGAATAAGGAGTACAGAGAAAGAAGCGATCGAAGCTTACAGCAAGGGACATGTCTCTCTCAAATTAGGATATTCCGAGGAAGCCATTACATCCTATAACAAGGCTGAAGAATTATGGAATACCCTTGGAGATCTCTTTTCTGCACGGGGAATGGATGAAGAAGCCTCGCGAGCATATATGCATGCAGTTGAGACATGGTTTGACAAAAGTTTCGTACTCTATAAAACGGGCAAAATTGAAGAGGCCCTGGAACTAATAGACAGGACCCTTGAAAAACAGTCAAGTAACCCGGAAATATTTTGTAGTAAGGCACTGCTGCTTTTTGAAAAGGAGAAGTATGAAGATGCCCTTCAATGCCTTGACACTGCCCTGAGCCTGAATATCAAAGACCCGGGTGCCTGGTGCTACAGGGGTAACACTTTGTGTAAACTTGGAAGATATGGGGAAGCACTGGAATCATACGACAGGTCCATAGAATTATCAGATCCTGTGACTTTCCGGTTTCCCCGCTTCGCCTGGATATCAAGAAGCCCTTCCTCACAGATACAATCGGACTCTGCACAGGCATGGTATTGCAAAGGTGTCGCTCTTTTTGAGCTTAAAAGGTATGATGAAGCCCAGAAAGCACTCGGGAACTCACTGGGGATAGAGCCCGGTTTTGAGAGTGCAAAAGAACTCAGGATGCTTTGCTTCGAAAAAGTAAAGACAGGATAAATGAGAAGGCATTAAACGATGATAACAACATATCAACTTTAATGCCCGCTTTTAATCTTTCTTTTG
>DANZ01000144.1 GCA_002501695.1 Methanolobus sp. UBA474
AGAACGGGGACAAGCTTGCTATCATATGGGAAGGGGAAGACGGAAGTATAAGGAAATATACGTACAGGGAACTGCTTGAGGAAACTTCCCGCTTTGCAAATGCCCTCAAAGAACTGGGTGTGAAGAAAGGAGATATTGTTACCATTTACCTGCCGATGATACCTGAGATCGTCATATCGATGCTTGCCTGTGCCAGGATAGGTGCTCCGCATAGCGTGGTCTTTGCAGCTTTCACCGGAGAATCACTGTGTACACGTATTGCAGATGCCCAAAGCGATCTTGTCATCACCTGCGACGGCTACTATCGCAGAGGGAAAATAGTCGAGCAGAAGAAAAAGATTGACGGAGGGGTGGCAGCCTGCAGCAGGGTACAAAAGATAGTTGTGGTCAGAAATCTGGGGAACGAGACCCGGATGGAAGAGGGAAGGGATATCTGGTGGCATGAGCTCCTGGAAGCTGCTGAGCCTGCATGTGCGCCGGAGATTATGGATTCCGAAGACATGCTATTTCTTATGTATACGAGCGGAACCACCGGGAAACCAAAAGGCGTCGTACACACCACAGGCGGGTATATGGTGGGAACACACATAACCTCAAAATGGATCTTCGACCTCAAGGACGATGACATATACTGGTGTACAGCAGACTGCGGCTGGATAACCGGACACTCCTATATTGTTTACGGACCCCTGTCCAATGGTGCAACCATTGTGATATACGAAGGTGCTCCGGATTATCCGGAAAAGGACCGGTTCTGGGAGATCGTTGAGAAGCACAAGGCGACCATACTATACACCGCGCCAACTGCTATCAGGTCTTTTATGAAATGGGGAAATGAATGGCCTGCCAGACATGATCTTTCCACACTCAGACTGCTGGGATCTGTCGGAGAGCCGATCAATCCGGGTGCATGGCTCTGGTATCATGAGAACATCGGAAAAGGCAGGTGCCCGATTGTGGATACATGGTGGCAGACCGAAACCGGGATGGTGCTTATATCACCCCTTCCGGGAATCATAACCACCAGGCCCGGAAGCGCAACTTTACCTTTCCCGGGGATAAAAGCAGCGGTACTGGACGACAAGGGCAATGAAATGCCTCCTGGAAAAGATGGGCTGCTGGCGATCAAAAGGCCCTGGCCAAGCATGATACGAGCAGTTTACAAAAACGAGGAGAGATTTATAGAGACATATTGGTCAAAATGGGACGGGAAAACTTACTTCGCAGGTGACGGGGCAAAAATGGAGAAAGATGGATACTTCCGGATAAGCGGACGTATCGACGATGTAATAAAGATATCCGGCCATCGTATCGGTACTGCCGAAGTTGAGAGCATACTGGTGTCGCATCCCGCAGTTGCGGAAGCGGGAGTTGTCGGCAAGTCCGATCCGATAAAAGGAGAGACCATTTACTGCTATGTTGTATTGAAAGCAGGAATATCGGGAAACGGAGGTCTGGAAAAGGAACTCATCGGTCATGTTGGAGCCAATATAGGCCCCTTTGCACGTCCGAAAAGGGTCATTTTCTCCGAAGAACTTCCAAAAACGCGCAGCGGCAAGATAATGCGCAGGGTATTGAAAGCCATAGCCAACGGCAAGGATACGGGTGATGTTTCCACCCTGCAGGACCCGGAAGTGGTAGATGTGCTCAAGAAGAGAACAGGAGAAGCCGGATACCTTTAAGGTATCCGGGCTATAATATGCTGAAAAGGCATTGAGTTCAACATATGGTTAGAACTCCAGACCAATGCTTTCGGCGATCGATCTCAGGTCGACGTTCTTCTCCAGAAGGTCAACGATCCTGTCAAGTTTTACCTGCTGCTTTATGTGAGCATGGCCGATCAGCTCTTCCATCCGTTCTATAGTGGTCATTGTATCGCCACGCACAAGGATAACAGGGATATCCGCTTCTTCGGCACTTGCAAGTACAGCTCCGCTTGGCAACATATTCCCGGTCAGCACCAGACATTTTACCTTTGACTCGATAGCGGCCATCTGTATGTCGGCCCTGTCACCACCTGTTATCACTGCACTGTTCGGTATCCTCCTGAAGTACTTGATAGCAGAGCCCGCTTCCATAGCACCCACAAGATAATTGTCAACGAACTCTTCAAGCTTGTCGGCACCTACAAGAACTTCCGCACGCAGGCCTTCAACGATCTCAGAGATGGGGACCGAACGGAGAGTTTCATCCAGAGGGAGCATCCCGAATACACGGATACCTTTCTTTTCCAGAAAAGGGATCACTAGCTCGGTTACTCTTCCCATCATATCTGATGGCACCTCATTGAGGATGATACCCGCAAGTATGTTCTGGTCCTGGATGATACGAAGGTCGCACAATATGCGGTCAACGGCATAGATGGAGTCGAAGCGAGTTATAAGAAGCATCTTGGTGCCAAGCTTTGAAGCTATCTCGGGGTCTGAGAGATTGTACATCGCTCCCCCTCCGATACCTCCCGTGCCTTCGATCAAAATGAAATCCTTGCCCTCCGATATCCTGGAGTAGGCTTCCAGAAGCCTTTCATCCAGATCCTTCTTGACGCCCTTCAATGCGTCGTCTATCAGACTGTCGGTCAGATGGATCGGAGTAATGAGTTTAGTGGGATCATCAAGCCCGAGCATCTCCTTGATACCTTCCGCGTCCTCATCTGTGAGTGAACCATTCACGTCTATCAGGAGATTTCCAACCGGTTTCATGTACCCGATCTTATAACCCTTGTCCCGGAATATCTTACCAAGCCCCATGCATATGGAGCTTTTACCTGAATATTTCTCTGAAGAACTAACCAATATCGATGCCATGATCTTGCTCCCTTGAATCTGCTTTTGCTAGTATGGACACTGCCTTATGATAAAGCGTCTCATTTTACGTCTATAGTGAACCTTACATCCATTGCTACGCATCCCTTCCCGTCCTGCATTACCATCAGAGGGTTTATCTCGAACTCCAGGATCTCTGGAAAATCTGTAACTAGTTGTGATATCCTCACAAGCGCATCAACAATGGAATTGATATCTGAAGGTGCCTCTCCCCTGACACCTGCGATCAAAGGATAGGTTTTGATCGATGATATCATGTGTTTTGCTTCTTCAGCGCCTATCGGTGCCACGGCAAAAGAAACATCCTTCAAGAACTCCACATAGGTGCCGCCAAGCCCGAACATAAGCAAAGGACCAAACTGCGGGTCCCGGTTCATGCCTATGATGACCTCTTTGCCGCCGGAAAGCATTTTCTGTATCTGAATGCCTGCTATCCTTGCCTCGGGCATAAAACGATGGACATCGGACACCATAGAATTATAAGCACGTTCCACATCATCCGCATGCTGCAGATTAAGGCGTATGCCTCCCACATCGGTCTTATGGGATATGTCGGGGGAAACTATTTTCATTACAACGGGATAACCTATTTCCTCTGACACCCTGACAGCTTCCGGAAGTGTTTTAACGATCCTGGAATCAACCACTCTGATCCCATAGGAAGAAAGTATGCCCATGGATTCAAGGCCAAGAATGCGTTTCCTGTTTGAAATGGCATCCTTTATTAAGGAATCTGCAATCTCTTTGTCTACACTCATCTCCCCAGAAGGGACATACTTTTTCTTCCTTATCGAATAATACGTGCAGAGTGCATCCATACTGTCAACAGCCCTTTCCAGGGACTGATAATTGGGAATACCGTTCTTTTGCAGCAGATTCTCCCCTTCAGAGACACGAGTCCCCCCGGCAAGATTACATAGGATCGGTTTTTCTGATCCCTTTATCGTATCGACTATCTTTGTTACAATCTCGGTCACGTCTGTCATGGCCTGGGGAGAGACAAGAAGGATCACACCGTCAACATTCGTATCCACAAGCACTATTTCCAGAGCGCGGGCATATACATCTGCACTGGCATCGCCAAGCACATCCACGGGATTGTATAGATTCGCAGCAGGAGGCAGGATCTTCCTTAACTCATTGATAGTTGACTCCCCGAATGAAGTAATGGTCAGCCCTGCACTGGAACATGCATCTGCTGTGAGTATGCCAAGACCACCTGCGTTGGTGACTATGGCAATGTTCCTTCCCTTGGGAAGAGGATACGAAGAAAAAGCTCTGGACATATCAAGCATCTCTAAAAGGGAATCGGCACGTATGACTCCGCTTTGCCTGAAAGCCGCATTGTAGGCAGCATCCGAGCCTGCAAGGGTTCCTGTGTGGGATGACACTGCCCTGGAGCCCACCGAGGTCCTTCCTGATTTGACGATGATCACGGGCTTGGACTGGCTCACATGCCTTGCTATCCTGATGAAATCAGGCCCGTTCTTCACACCTTCCAGATAGGCAGCAATTACCGCAGTTGAAGCATCATTATCAAAGAACTGCAGGAAATCGTTCTCATCAAGGTCAGCCTTATTCCCCAGGCTGACAAACTTGGAAAAACCTACATTCGTCTTCTCTGCCCAGTCCAGTGCAACTGTACATATGGCACCTGATTGCGACATCATTGCAATATTGCCTTTCAGGGCCATGTTTGCTGCAAAGGAAGCATTCAGGCCCGAATCAGTATCAATGATGCCCAGGCAGTTTGGCCCTACCATATCGAGCCCGTACTTGTCGCACAGCGCGATGCATTCACGTTCCCGGTGCGCGCCCTCTATACCGGCTTCCTTAAAGCCGGCTGAGATCACAACTATGTTCATCACACCTGCAAGAGCGCACTGCTCGACCGCCTCAGGAACCAGCCTGGCGGGAATCACTATGACTGCCAGGTCCACATTTTTCTCTTTAGGCACATCCAGGATGGAGGGATATGCACGAAGCCCCAGTATCTCCTCATCTTTGGGGTTAATGGGTATGATATCGATATTATTGCTGGCAGCTATCAGGTTCTCAAGCACCGCCCTTCCCACTTTGCCTTTACTCTTCGAAGCCCCTATAACGGCCACAGCATTCGGATCAAACATTCTGTCAAGCATATTGTTCCCTGAGTCTTCCCTTCTCCATATTAAAACCCAATGATACATAAAAATATGGGAAGAGATAACATCCGGTCCTCAAAGTATACAGATGATTCTGGCCTGGCCGGATCATTTCTTAAACTGCATGCTATCTTTTTCATCCCGGTTACCTGATATCTCCGGACGTGTGATGTACTTCAGACCAGCTATGCCTGCGGCTCCTGCAACGAACAGGCTGACCAGTAAAAGCGCTGCGCTCATGTAAGTATTGTAATACGGGATCTCATCTGTATCCCCTTTCGCATCTGAACCGCCCAAGATGCCGCCTTTCCCGATAATACCTGAGGATGTCACACCTGCGACCGGGTCTTGAGCAAGATCATATGTGCCTGTGCTTACAATGGCGAACATTGAGAATCTGGACGTTTGCGCCGTATAATACACATAGGCATCATCTTCTCCGGTCTTTTCTGTTACCAGGGGATACCAGCCATTTACATGACCGTACAGCACTATAGTCTCAGGATCTATGCTATTCGAGAGGACCCAATCCTTTTCAACCTTGAAATTGACCTTCGCATCAGTTGCCTTATACGGAGAGAATTGCGCATCACCTACCCATATATTAAAATTCTGATACACAATTCCGGGAGGTGCTTCGTTGATGAGTGTTGATGTGTTCTTCAGGATCTCGACCACGGTCTTGACCTGCCCTCCGGTAACTTCAGGAATGAAACTTATAGATATGACATTATTCTTCTCAAGTCCGAATTCAAAAACAGCTTCCCTGCCCTTTACAAGGGACGCAAAAGAATAATCCGTGATCTCTATGTTGTCAGTTGCTTCCTTTGAGTCGCGAAATTCGTTAAGGAATGCTGTATCTTCAGCATTTATGGATGAGATATTGGATGAAACATTAGAATCGCTCTTCAGGTTACTGTCCTGACTGCCTGCAGGACTGGTATCTGAAATGTCAGATGAGATATCTGATGAGCTTTCTGTAGAGCCGGATGAACCGGAATCACTTGAAATGATGTCTTCAATATCCTTAACATCGCTTTTACTGATAGTGCTGTTATTTTCACTGCGGCTATCTGCAGTAGCGGTGCCGGAGTCTCCTGTTGTACTGCCGGTATCCTGGACAGGATCATCTCTGTCTGTAGTATAAGGCTTACTGTGATTATCCTTACTTACTCTATCGTAGGATTTCTGATCGCTCTTTTCAGCATCAGTATCTTTGTCTTTATCCGGAATTGGCGGAGATGGGGAAAGGCTCTCTCCTGCATCGGGGTCACTCTCATCATTGCTCTTATCCCTGGTACTTTCATCTGTCTGTTTCTCCTTAATGTCCCGGGTCTCGTCAGTATCCGGACCTGATGCTTTCTGATCGGTTTCGTCATCTACGGAT
>DANZ01000162.1 GCA_002501695.1 Methanolobus sp. UBA474
AAAGAGCCTGCTCAGGGAAAAGCATTTGATGTATCCCCGGCGGATAAGGGGCATAAGACTGCTTCCAAACCGCGGCAGTATAATCTTGGTGACTACCTATGAGGATAAAACGGCTGAAAATAGAGAACATAAGGAGCTATAAAGAGCTTGATGTGTCTTTCCAGGATGGGGTCACCGTAGTCTCAGGGGTTAACGGAAGCGGGAAATCCAGCCTGCTCGAAGCGTGCTTTACCTGCCTGTTCGGAAGCAAAACACTGGATAAGGATTTCGTCATCTCGGATATCATCCGCAAAGGCGCTACAAAGGCATCCATCATGCTGGAGTTCGAACAGAACGGTCATGATTACTCTGTGGAGCAATTTTTCAGGAATGACCCCGAAAAGGGGCGTGCTTCCAACACCGGTGCAATTCTGAAGAGAGATTCGGAGATCCTCTTCGATCAGCCTACCCGCACCTATGATGCGATCCGCTCGTTGCTGAACATGGATGAAGATGCCTACAGGAACTGTGTCTACATCAGGCAGGGTGAGATCGACGTGCTGATAAATTCCAAGCCCAGGGACCGGCAGAGGATGATAGATGACCTGCTGCAGCTTGGGAAACTGGAAGACTACAGGGAGCGAGCATCAAGTGCGCGTATCGGTGTTGGGCGCCATCAAAGGGATGCGGAGAGCCGTACACGGGAAGTGACTGCCGCCATAAAGGCCATAGAGGACTCAAATCCTGTTGACAGGCTTACGGAGTTGCTCACCCGCTCCGGACATCTCGAAAGAGAGATCTCTTCGCTCAATGAGAAGAAGGACCGTGCAATGTCATTGAGAGACGAGACCTCAAAAAGGATTGCCGAGTTCAGGGAGTTATCGGAAAAGAAAATTTTTGTTCAGTCCCAGATAAAAGAGCTCGACGAGAAGAAGAACCGGGCCTATCTTCAGATAAGTTCCGCTGAGAAAAATATCGCTTCTTTAAGAGCCGAACAGGAAGATATAAGGAAAAAGATCCAGGATACATGTTCTGCGCTGGGTTTTGATGATGCGGACATAGAAAGGACGATATCAGCGATAGATGCGAATGAACGTTCACTGAGGGATCGGCTAAGCAGCATCAGTAAAAGCAAGGCAGTTCTCGAGAAAGAACAACTGAACCTTGCTGAAACCCTGGCAGAGAGCAAGAAGCAGGCCGGTGAGCTGGAAAGGTCAGCCTCACAGGGCAGAGAAAAAATTGCCGCCATACAGTCCGATATAGAGGCTTCACGCACCAGGATAATGCAGCTTGATGAAAAGAGGTCTTCTGTTATATCCAATCTTGAACCGCTTGGGATGACACTGGAAAAGCTGGAGAACATTGAAGAGATCTTCGACCTTGTGACCGATCAGCAAAAAAGCCTGCACGGGAAGGAGAAAGAGCTCTCAACAAGGCTTGCAGAGGCCCGGGAGCGAATAAAACGGTCCGGGGAACTTCTAAGCAAAGGGAAATGCCCAACCTGCATGCAGGATCTCAAAGGCTCATGCATCGAAGAGTCTACTGTCTCTGATTCTCAAATGGCGACTGAAATTCAGGCAGAATTGGCTGTGTTGAAGAAGAAACAGGAAACTCTGGACTCAAAGCTTGGGCGTGTCAGGGAAGCCAGGGCCTACAGGAGTGAAATAGAAACAAGCGGCAGGGAAATAAAGTCCTCGGAAGAGAATATCCGCAATCTTGAGAAGCTGGCCGCAGAATTCCGATCCATGCTGCTTGACCATGATAAGAAGAAAGAGGAGCTCTCCTCCCGTATGTCTCTTACTGATGAGTCCTTCAATAGGTCGCAGGATAAGGCCAGCCAGCTGCAACAGGAGCTTGGAGCGGCTGAAAAAGAACACTCTGACTGCCTGAAGCTTCTTGAGGCCGCCCGGAAGGTGCGCACGGACCTTGTCGGGATGGACAGGATAAAAGCAGATATCGCGCAGACTGAGGATAAGATCGTAAACTTCAGGGAAATGATCATTATCTTTGACGCGCAGATCGCTGAAAAGAAGGGATCCCTTGCAGAGATAAGCACGAAGATGGGGGGTTTTGATATCAATGAACTCGAATCCCGGCTCAAGGACTTCGAAAACGCATTCGCTGTTATAAAATCCGAGATTGAAAGGCTGCATCTGGAGCGGGAAGGGATAACGAAGCAGACCGGCATGCTTGAAAGCGAGCTAAAGAGGCTTGAGGAACTCCGGACAGCCTTTGTTCAGTTCAACAATAAAACCGATTATCTCAATGCTATCTATGCGGACGCCGAAGAGCTCGAGGCAATGTATATGCGTATCCGGTCGCAGCTGCGCTCCAACAATATCGGTGCTCTGGACACTTTCATTAATGAGATCTTCTCTTTCATGTACACCAACAACGCTTACTCTCATGTGCGGCTTGATGCGGATTATAACCTTGCGGTATTCGAGAAGGACGGAACTTCACTTGAACCCCGGTTGCTGAGCGGGGGGGAAAGGGCTTTGTTCAACCTGGTGCTGCGGTGTGCCATATATCGTCTGCTCTCGCTTAGTGCAGCCGGAAAAGGGTCCGGGCTTCCTCCGCTCATTATGGACGAGCCCACTGTTTTCCTTGACCGGGGACACATACATCAGCTGATCAAGCTGATAGACATGATGCGTGACATAGGTGTGGGGCAGATCCTTGTAGTCTCACATGATGAGTCGCTGATAGATTCTGCCGACCATGTGTTCACTGTAGAGAAAGATCCTGTGACTAACAGCTCGATGATCATTGCAAAATAGATGCTGTCAAGAAAAGGCTTATTTACTATTATATATGAAAAAGCAACCATAAGTTATATTATACTTTTGTCCATATAATAAATCAAGATTTTTGAAACACATGAGGGACCGAATGGATCTGCGAGGCTTTGCATGAATGAGAACAGAGACTTTATCATTGAACGGCTTGAACGCCAGCTGAAGGAAAAAGAAGCGGAACTGGATGATATTAAAAATACGCTTCGTGACTCTATCCTCCGGGAGATACGCAGCGACCTGAAGAGCGATTTCGATGTCAATAACCGTATTGTCAATCTGGAGCATAAGCTTCAGGCACTGACCAGTAACCTGAATGGCATAATGGATGAACTGCTCGACCAGAAGTCCATGATCCGGTCCCTGAGCGAGATATCAGTTTCCAGACAAAGGAAAGAGGAACCAAAGCCACCTGTGCCACTCGAAAAGGCGGTTGAGAAAATGGCCGAGAGAGTGGAACCCCGGTTATACAGGCCCGAACCTGAACCGGAGATCCCCCAACCCCGGGCCACCCCCTCCCCTCCTATCATTACCGCCCCTGTCAGGCAGTTTGTTCCACCGCAGCCCTCCATCCCGGCAAACAGGGCCAATGTCTCTGTCAGGTCAACGGCCGAAGCTCAGAACGCTTCCCGTAATGCTGCCGGGAGGCCTGCAAATGTGCACCTTAATATAAGGGAAGCAGCTCCGCAAGCTGAAGTAAAGCCGCCGCAGAGGACGCAATCCCGTTCAGAGTACATTGTCGCAGAAACCGATGATGAGAGGAAATTGCGTAAAACCCTCCCGGAGCCGCGCACTTCCTGTGATTATATTGTTGCAGAGGATGTAAATCAAGCCAAGCGCAAGCATACTGAAACAGAGTACGAGACGGTCGAATCCCGCGATAATGAAGATGCAGTGGTAACTGTTACCCGCAGGAAATAATCCTTTTTAATGAAAGGGGAATCACGTGCATATCAAGGAAATTGAGTTTATAAACTTCAAGTCCTTCGGTAAAAAGGTCAGGATCCCTTTCTACGAAGGTTTTACCACCATTTCCGGTCCCAATGGAAGTGGTAAGTCCAACATAATAGATGGTATCCTTTTTGTGCTGGGCCTGTCAAGTTCGCGGACAATGAGAGCTGAGAAGCTTACGGACCTTATCTATAACGGCGAAAGCGCAAAAAGGCCGGACTTCGCCCAGGTTACTATCAAGTTCGACAATTCGGACCACAAGATGCATGTTGCGGCTGACGAGGTATCTATCACAAGGAAGATACGTGAGACGGATACCGGCTACTACAGCTATTTCTATTTCAATGGCAAGGCAGTGAGCCTTACTGACATACACACCCAGCTGGCAAAGGCCGGAGTCACTCCGGAAGGCTATAATGTAGTGATGCAGGGTGATGTCACCCGTATTATCAACATGACCCCTGTTGAAAGACGCAAGATCATCGATGAGATCGCAGGAGTGGCGGAATTCGACAGCAAGAAAGAGAGATCCCTGAGCGAGCTCGAGATAGTGCGCGAAAGGGTCGAGCGTGTCGATATCATAATCGGGGAAGTTGGCCAGCAGCTTGAGAAACTCAAAGGAGAGCGTGACCAGGCGCTCAAGTACCAATCCCTTAAAGCCGAAAAGATGAAGTTCGAGGGCTTTGTGCTACTTGCCAAGCTTAAGGATGCAAGGACGGAACTCGGTTCCGTGACTGCTGATATTGAAGCCAAGGAAGACGTGCTTGAAAAGATGGCAACTGCACTTGCAGAGAGGCAAAGCAAGGTAGATGAGCTTGAAAGGACCCTGGAAGAGCTGACGTCCTCTATCCAGAAGACCGGAGAGGACGAGCAGATCCGGATAAAAAAGGACATTGAAGGTATAAGGGGCGAGATGTCTCGCTGCCGAGACACTATCGAGCTTGCTGATAACGAGGTGGAGGATATCGAAGCCCGGCGCAGGAAAGCCTTTGTAGAGATAGATGAGATCAAAGGCAAGCTTGAAGTGCTTGATTCCAGGGTATCGGAAGAATCCGCACGTAAGGAAGGCATCCAGGCAGAGATGGCTGAGCGCAGGACGCAGCGGATGATACTGCAGAGCAAGATCGCGGATGTGGACGCCAGGTTCGCGCAGACCAGGGATGAGATAGCCGGACTCAGGGCTCTTCTGGAAACTGCAAAGAATGAGAAGAACGAACTGATGCGCCACGAGGATCGCCTGCTGGATGCTCTTCGAAGGAAATCCGCAGAAGTGCGTGACATTGAAGTTGAGATAGAGGATGCTAAATCCAAATCGAAGTCTTCTGACAGTGATACTCTTTCGGTCAAATATGATATTGAAAAACTGAACGAGAAGATAAACTCGCTCACAAAGGACATCGACGATCTTGAACGTAACCGTTCCCAGATGCAGTCCGTAATAAAGGATCTTGAGGCTGAGCTGCGCAATTATGAGAAGGACTACGCCCGCATAGAGGTGCGTGTCAGGGGCGCCGAGGACCATAGCAATTATTCCAAGGCTGTCGAGATGGTGATGAATGAGAAGAAACACCACGGCCTTCCCGGGATATATGGTACTATCGCAGAGCTTGGCAGTGTGGATCATAAGTATTCCGCTGCCCTTGAGATCGCAGCAGGCGGGAAGATGCAGGCTGTGGTCGTAGAGGATGACGAGGATGCTGCAAGGGCCATTGATTACCTCAAGCAGAGACAGGGCGGCAGGGCAACATTCCTGCCTTTGAACAAGATGGAGCCGCGCAGACCGTATAAGGACCTGTCTGACAGGCAGGGGGTCGTCGGGTATGCCATAGATCTCATTGATTTTGACTCCAGGTTCGAATCGGCTTTCTGGTATGTGTTCAGGGATACTCTTATCGTTGACACTCTGACCAACGCCCGCCGTCTTATGGGTGGCCTGAGAATGGTGACCCTGGAAGGCGATATGGTCGAGAAGAGCGGTGCGATGGTGGGGGGCTCAAAACAGCAGCGTTCGGGCCTATCCTTTGCAGCTTCCGAAAAGGACAAGCTGGTCAAGCTCGCAGAAAAGATAACAGAGTTCGATTCAAGGCGCAGTACTGCTATCAAGAAGCTAGACCAGATCGAAGGGCATATAGCCCAGGTCAACCGCGAGATCCACGAGCATGACAAAGAGATATCCAAGAAGGAAATGCACCTTGAAGAGATATCCGGAAGAGGCGAGCGCCTTGCTCAGCTTATCGAGTCAAAGAACACCGAGCTTGCAGATATTGAAGAATCCCGCAGGCAACTCAGGGAAGAGATGGAAAGCGTTGTTTCCGGCAAGGAAGAGAAAAGCACGCTTGTGGCGTCCCTGGAAAAGGATATTTCGGTGCTTGAAGAAAAACTTGCAGGCTCCCCGGTTCCCGAACTCAACCGGCAGGCCGATCAACTGGATGAGGAGATCCGGCGTCTTGATAACAGGGTAAGGGACATTGAATCGGATATAAATGCCCTGAAACTTGACAGGGACTATTCGAACTCAAAGATGGAGGAGAACAGAGAGCTCATCAAGGCCATGGAGGAAAAGAGATCCTCTCATAAGCAGCGTGTCAAAGAGCTCAAAGATCAGATCGAAGAACTTGACAGATCTCTCGCTGAGAAAAAACTTCGTGAGGAGGAGCTTGCTGAAAAACTGAAAGAGATGCAGCAGCAGCGCACAGCCCTTCATGAAGAACATATTGCTGCCAGGAAGCAGCTGGATACAACCAGAGCGAAGCACGATGAATCTCAGCGGCATAAGATGGCGCTGGATGCTACAAAAGCGGCCCTGGAAGAGCAGGTAAGTGAACTGGGTGAAGAGCTCCTCAGGCGTGGCATTGAGGACAGTGCTGAAGTTCCCAATTATGAGACTGTGCGCACAAGGATAGCCTCGATCGAAAAGGCTATGGAGAAGCTTGAGCCTGTCAACATGCGGGCTATTGATGAATACGATGAGGTCGAGCTGAGGCTTAATGAGCTTGTCACCAGGCGGGACACCCTTTCAAGGGAGAGGGAGCAGATACTTGAAAGGATCCAGCAGTATGAGGAGCTTAAAAAAGAAACTTTCATGGCCACTTTCCATGGAATAAACGATCCTTTCAGAGAGATATTCAATGAACTCTCAGATGGGATAGGAGAGCTGGTGCTCGATAACCAGGACGAGCCATTTACAGGCGGGCTCACCCTTCGGGCACAGCCAAAGGAAAAAACACTGCAGCGCCTGGAAGCGATGTCCGGAGGGGAGAAAAGCCTTACAGCCCTTGCATTTATATTTGCTATCCAGCAGTATCGTCCTGCTCCTTTCTATGCCTTCGACGAAATAGATATGTTCCTGGACGGGTCCAATGCCGGAAGAGTTGCGCAGCGTGTGAAGACCGCTGTAAAGAACGCACAGTTCATTGTGGTCTCCCTGAGAAAACCAATGATAGAAGCTGCTGAAAGGACTGTTGGAGTAGCCATGCAGGAAAATAATATAACCAGCATTACAGGGGTGAAGTTGCGTTGAGCGAGCTCATCGAGGATATGGATATCGTCCTGCCAATGGATGCGATCCGCCCGGCTGAGTTTCTCCTGCCGGGCTTTATCGACCCGCAGTTCATGGAAACGCTCAGGTCGTTGGGTGTCGACAGTTCCAGGATAGAGTTCTCTGAGGATGTGCTCAGCGAGCCTGTAGAGATACTGGTGAACCTTGCAAAGAACGGGGACATCAATCCATGGGACATTGACATTGTAAATGTCACCGATGTCTTCCTTGAGCGTATAGAGCAGATGCAGATGACGGACCTGCGCATATCCGGCAGGACACTGCTTTATGCTTCCATTCTCCTGCGAATGAAGTCAACAGGTATCGTTCAGGAGGAACCGGAAGACGATATGTTCGATCCTTTTGAGGATGGCCTGGATTTCTATGATGTGGAAGAGTATCCTATGCCAAAGCTCCCCATACGCCGGCAGGCCACGCGTCCTGTCACCCTGCAGGAACTCATTCTTGAGCTGCAGAAGGCTGAGAAAGTGGAGACGCGCAGGAAGGACCGCAACGTCCGCAGGAGGCTGGAGGAGAGGTCTGCTGTTACTACTGATGAAGTGCTGGGCATTGCTCACGAGGAGGATATCCTGGGGCGTGTCAGGATCCTCGGGGAAAGGCTGAGGCAGGATTTTCAAATGCAGGAGTTCGTAAAACTATCGGATCTCCTGGGCGAGGACAGGTCTGAGAACATAATGACCTATGTATGCCTGCTCTTTCTTGCAACTGATAAGGAGATATGGCTTGATCAGGAAGAACTGTTTGGTGAACTGTACGTGTATCCGTTCAATGGTGCTATTGGGGCTGTGTGAAGAGGTGCACTACAATAAATGAGTGACAAGGGAGCAATTGAAGCGGCTCTTTTTGCCGCGGGTTCGGCAATTGATGCACTGACACTGGCAAGGCTGGTCAATAAGCCCAAGAAGCAGGTGATCCTCCTGGTCAGGGAGCTCATTGCAGACTATGCGGCACGTGAGGGCGGCATTGAGATACTTGATATCGGAGAACGTTATGTGATGCAGGTCAAGTCCTGTTATACGGATGTTGTACGCCCGTTCGCCCCAAAGGAGCTGAGCGCTCCTATGCTGCGCACTCTCTCAATGATTGCATATCACCAGCCTCTGGTCCAGTCTGACCTGATAGACCAGAGAGGTAATTCAGCTTACGACCATATACGCGAGCTTAAGGAAAGAGGGCTTATAGAAGCTGTTCCTCACGGCAGGACCAAGCTGCTCCGCACGACTCCTCTTTTCGCGGATTACTTCGGGCTTGTATCAAATGACCCTGATGCCATCAAACAGAAGATAGTCGAACTGTCCCGGCTGCAGAGCGGGCAGAGCGGTCTTAACAAATGGCTTGGCCGCAGGTTAGTCGGAGTGACGCCAATGTATGAGTCCCTGATGGGGATGTGTGGCATCCGTGACTACAGGGTCATCAATGCCTATGACCCGACAGAAGAAGAACTTGATGAGCTTGCCGATATCTATAAACTTGTTATTTCCAGAGGTTACAGGGAGCGTGTCAGTAAGTACTATGATGGTGAGATCATCGAGGTCGGCTCGACAACCTTTGCTGATCTTGCCGAGGCCATAAAAGCGCTGGAGAACATCTCTGATCCCGAGAAGGTCAAAGAGACCATTGGCCTTATAGAAGACCTGGAAGAAAGATATGTTTCTAAGGCACTTGTTTTCAGCAAAAAGGTCAAGCCTGCAACCGATATGGTTGCACGTATCGTGAAAGATCTGCGGCTGGGCGTATCAGCAGAGGGTTTTGTAATAGCCCCTGACTATGGTCTTTCAGGCGGGGGAGTTAATGTGAGTGAAGGGGCTGACATACTTGTCCCGACTCACGGGAACCTTGATGGAAGCCTTATAGAAAGGGTTTGCAGCAAATATGATGCAGTTCTCGCCGGCCTGAAAAGGCTTGAAAGGTAACTGGTTTATATAGGATGTTACCCTGCTTCTACACATTGGTGGACTTGTATATCTATTAAGTGCATTTACTTAAAAAGATATATAAACAAGAGGGTATAAGTTTATATATTGAATTGCTGAATATTACTCCGCTTTAAATACGAGGATATACCATGTCAGATTATAATATCAAGATTGAGAATGTAGTAGCGTCTACAAAGCTTGCAGAAGAGTTCGATCTCACTAAAATCGAGGCTGAATTCGAAGGTGCAGAGTACAATAAACAAAAATTTCCCGGTCTCGTTTACAGGGTTTCTGACCCAAAGGCTGCATTCTTGGTTTTCACATCTGGAAAAGTGGTATGCACCGGTGCAAAGAATGTCAATGATGTTCATACGGTCATAGGCAACATGGCCAAGAAGCTCAATGCCATAGGCATCAAGACACTTGAGAAACCTGAGATCACCGTGCAGAACATCGTTGCTTCCGCGGACCTGAAGGCTGTCCTTAACCTTAACGCGATAGCGATAGGACTTGGTCTTGAAAATATCGAGTATGAACCCGAGCAGTTCCCGGGGCTTGTCTATCGCATTGAGAATCCTAAGGTAGTAGTGCTCATTTTCAGCTCAGGCAAGCTGGTTGTCACAGGCGGTAAATCACCTGAGAACTGTGAGCAGGGTGTTGAGGTTGTAAGGCAGCAGCTTGACAGTATGGGTCTCTTATAATCCGGACAAGTGTGAGTTCCTTGTCAAACGAAGATGTTTGTGTCCTGATACCCACACTCAATGAGGAAGCCACCATCGGGTCACTGATAAAGGATTTCAGGTCCGAGGGCTTCAACAATATCCTTGTAATTGATGGTAACAGTACTGATGCTACGCGCAGGATAGCAGAATCCGAGGGTGCGCGTGTCATCATCCAGAGCGGCAGGGGCAAGGGGCAGGCCATTCAGGAAGCATTTGCGCTCATCGACAGCAAATATGTTGTAATGATAGATGGCGACGGTACATATCTTGCAAGCGACGTGCATGCAATTATGAAGCCTCTCCTGGAAGGCAGTGCTGACCATGTCATGGGCAACAGATTTGCGGACTACGAGGCGGGAGCTTTTACAAAGCTGAATCACTTTGGCAACCAGATGCTTAACAAGCTGTTTGGTTTTGCATACGGTGAATGGCTTGATGATATTTTGACGGGTTATCGGGGCTATACCCGCAAGGCTGTGAAATCCTTTGAATTGAGGGAGATGGGTTTTGAGATCGAATCGGAGATGACCATCGACAGCATCAAAAAGGATCACAGGATAAAAGTAGTCCCTATCTCCTATCTGAAAAGACACTATAAGGCTGATACCAAGCTCAATCCCCTGAAGGATGGTGCACGGATCGCCAGGACGATATACAAGATGGCAAAGCTGCATAATCCAATGTTCTATTTCGGGCTTATGGGCGTGACATTCCTGCTGGCTGGCTTCATATCCGGCACGTTCGTGGTCCTCCAGTGGGTGCAGGGCGTTACCCGCATACCTCTTACAATACTTACCGCCATTCTTCTTTTAGCAGGTTTCCAGATGTTCTTTTTTGGGATGCTTAGCGACCTGACTGTTTCCCTTCACCGGGAGAACATGCGCATGCTCCGTAAAATGTCCGAGGATCTTAGATCCGGGAAAGATGAACAGGACTAGGGGATAAATCCGTCCTTTTGTTCTCTTTTGGTCCCGCTTTTCAATCACTTGCTTTGTCACCTGCTAAACCTGTTACATGCTGAACCCAGGTCTTGTTTCCTTCCCTGTCTGACCGCCGTAATTCTTAAGTAAAGACAACTTAACTTGATATTCCTGCAAGTGAAATTTCACTCTACTTTTAATTTAAATGGCTTAGTGTCTATTAGTAGGGTTTTTGCAGTTTAATTCCACTATATTCTTAGCACATATTTTCCATATGTCCTTTAGATAAAGTTAACTTGATTTTAGTTAAAGTAAATTTTTTAAAAAGTGTTATATACGATATGATTCTTGTAGGGAACATCAAATACCGAGGAACAGATCATGACAATAGTAACAGATGCAAAGAATGGTAAGATCACAGAAGAGATGAAGGTCGTAGCCAAGAACGAAGGCAAGGATCCCGAATTCATCAGACGTGGGATCGCTGCAGGCAGGATAGTCATCCCTATGACACCCTACAGGGACATCAAGCTCTGTGGTATCGGTGAAGGATTGAGGACAAAGGTCAATGCATCCATAGGCGCATCATCAGACATAGTTGATGAAGAAATGGAGATCAAAAAGGCAAAGGCAGCAGAGGCAGCAGGCGCAGACACACTTATGGAACTCGGTACCGGCGGAGACTTCCTTGGTATCAGGAAAAAGGTATGTGACGCAATTTCCCTTTCTGTTGGTTCAGTACCTCTTTACCAGGCGTTCATTACAGCAGCAAAGAGGGATGGTTCCATTGTCCATATGACAGAGGACGATCTCTGGTATGCAACCGAGGAGCAGGCAAAGCTCGGTACGAACTTCATGGCCATCCACACAGGTATCAACAACATTGTCCTTGACAGGTTGAAGGCACACGGCAGGTTCGGCGGTCTCTGCTCCCGTGGCGGTGCATTTATGAGCACCTGGATGCTCCACAACCAGAAGGAAAACCCTCTCTATGCAGACTTCGATTATCTTTGTGAGATCCTCAAGGAACACGAAGTCACTCTGTCCACAGGTAACGGAATGCGTGCAGGTGCAATCCATGATGCAACCGACAGGGCACAGATCCAGGAACTCATCATCAACAGTGAATGCGCACAGAAAGCACACGACAAATACGACTTACAGGTAATTGTAGAAGGTCCGGGTCATGTGCCACTCGACGAGGTAGAGATGAACGTCAAGCTCATGAAGTCAATGAGCGGTGGCAAGCCATTCTACATGCTCGGTCCACTGGTGACTGATATCGGTGCAGGCCGGGACCACATCGTAACGGCAATAGGCGCATCTACTGCTGCAGCAGCAGGCTGTGATTTCCTCTGCTACGTAACACCTGCAGAACATCTGGCACTTCCAAATCTCGAAGATGTTATCGAGGGAGTCAAGACCTCAAGGATCGCAGCACACGTCGGTGACATGGTCAAGTACAAGGAAAGCCGTGACTGGGACCTTGCAATGGGCAGGGCACGCAGGGACCTTGACTGGAATAAGATGTACAGTCTTGCTCTGGACCCACAGCTTGCAAAAGAGATCAGGAACAGCAGAGCACCTGAGGACACAGATGCCTGCACGATGTGCGGCAACTTCTGCGCACTCAAGATCGTCAATAAGAGCTACAACCTTGCAAAGTGATGCCTGACGGCATTACTTTGTTTTCTTAACCTCTTTTTTACAAGTGCTTTATATTTCTCTTTCCCCGTCTCTTACATCGAAACTTATACGGATATCCCTTTTATAATAGCATGCAAATCCCTGTATTATGGTAACTGTGACCCTTACAACTGACTTCGGGACCCTCTATCCCGCTTCTCTCAAGGCTGTGATACTAGGTATCTGCCCCGGTACGGATATTGTGGATATCACTCACTCTGTCCCGCATGCCGATATACACGCAGGTGCCTTTGCTCTCTACAGCCTTGTCGGGTATTTCCAGGCCGGAACGGTCCATATAGCCGTTGTTGACCCGGGAGTTGGCACTTCCCGTAAAGCACTGGCGATCCTTTCCGGAGGGCAGTATTTTGTGGGGCCTGATAACGGTCTCATGATCCCGGCGGCACGAAAGCTGGGTGACCCCCAGGTCTATGAGATCACCAATAAGGGCCTTCTGGGCACTGTCTCGTCAACCTTTCATGGCAGGGATATCTTTGCGCGCATAGGAGCTCTTATCTCAAAAGGTATGCATGTCAGGGAGGTTGGCGAAAGGACAGACGATTACGTTGATCTTGATCTGCTGGATGCGGTCATGCAGGATGACCGTATTGAGGCAAAAATTATCTATATTGATGATTTTGGGAATGTGATAACTAATGTCCCTTATAGTCTTATATCCCAAAAGATCCCCTTCAAAGCGGTCCTGCAGATAGCAGGCCATAGTATCCCATTCCTCCAAACATACGGGCAGGCCCCGGTGGGCGGCATGCTCTCTGTTATAGGAAGCCATGGGTTCTTGGAGATCGCACTGAACCAGGGCAGTGCTGCAGAAATGCTGGGCATGCACAATGGGGATCGGATCACTATTGAAATTACAGGTCACATCCAGTCATAATGCCGTATGACCTCCGGGTTGAGATCATAGAGCAGGCTATTTTCCACATATCCGAAGAAGAGGCACTTTTCACAATTTGCTGAGGTCTCCTTTCTTTCTTTCCGTGTCCTCTTCCACACATTCGCAATGCCGTCCCTTATATTGCCTACTGGCTCCCTGTGCACCCTGCAGTTCTCTATGCTCCCGTCTGATGCGACACACAATATCAGGTCGCTGGCATGGCATGTATAATCTGTTCTCAGGTCCCGTACCATTGCCAGGTATGTCAGAGAGTTTATGATCGGATAGCCCTGCTTTTTCATTCCGATGATCCTGTCTACAGTGGTGCGGTATTTTTCCACATCTCTTATGCCAAGCTCTTTCCATGTCTCTGATGCGATGCTGCCAAATTCGTACATGGGTTCAAAGGATATCTTCAGATCGAGGTCCTTTGCAAGGTGAATGAGCTCCTCGATATCATCAAGATTCTTCCCGCTGATAACGCAGTTTAACAGCACAGGCCTGCCCATTACTTCACGTGCCTTGATAATGCCGGGCAGTATCCTCTCAAGATCTACCCCCCTGATCTCCTTATAGCTGGCTGTGCCGTCTACTGACACCGAGAGGTAATCAAGGTGAACAAGTTC
>DANZ01000062.1:0-38453 GCA_002501695.1 Methanolobus sp. UBA474
ATCTCATCCTCGGTGTATTTTACCACACGGCTTGTGTCGGTACAGAAAATACCGCACTCGAGCAGCATTTCAAAACCGGCCTTGAACAGGTTTTCCATCATGTCCTTGTCCGTGGGTATGAACTCTCCTTTGAAGTCAAGGTTATACTTCTGCTTGAGTTCCATTGCTTTCATGGGGATTGTCATCAGGTCCCAGTCGTCCTGGGTGACTTTCTGTCCCTTCTTTGCACGCTCGTAGAATTCGTAGCAATCAACTGATTTCTTGAATGTCATTTTGAAGCCTCCTTATTTCATCAGTCCCAGTGCGACACGTGCTGCGTCTGCTGCATTCTCTGCCGTTGCATCAGCTCCGATCTCCTGTATCCATTTCTGGGATACGGGTGCGCCACCGAACATTATTTTGACAGAGTCCCTGAGGCCTTCTTCCTGAAGTACGACTACTGTGTCCTTCTGTCCAAGCATGGATGTTGTCATGAGAGCAGAGCCTGCAAGCAGCAGTTTTCCACCCTTGTTCTTCTTGATCTCTTCAACAAGCCGGTCATTGGATACGTCCACTCCCAGATCGATGATCTTGAAGCCGTTCGCACCGAGCATTGTTGATACAAGGCGGTGTCCGATGTCATGGATGTCACCCTCCTGCACAAAAGTTATGGCAGTTCCAACACCTTCGCCGGCCTTCTCCTTTGCCAGCTCCGGAGTGAGGATTGCCATTGCGCCGTTCATGGCTTTTGCAGACATCATGATCTGAGGAAGATAGATCTCTGCAGCTTCGAACTTGTCACCGATTATCTTCATACCGACTGCAAGGCCGCCATCGATAGCCTCGACTGCCGATATACCTGCAGCCAGGGCTGCCTTTGTAGCCTCTACTGTACCGTTGATGTCCTGCTTGACTATTGAGTCTCTGAGCTTGTCTAAAATTTCCTTCTTTCCCATTAGTTCACCTTATATTTTTTTTATTATCCGAGATATTTAAACAGAGTTACAACTATTCATTGATGTCTTCCTTGAAAATGAACTTCTGCCAAGGTTTTTCAGTGGATAGCTGCTGTTAATTATTGCAATGACGTGGTGGCATATAGCCTAATTCATTCCGATTCTTCATCAACTGAGTTACATATCCCTTCGTTTAGAACAAGGACATTGACAGGTGATTGGAAGGTTTCAGCCTACTTATCGGGAACCTTGTGATATGCATATGATGCATGACTTACCACCTGCCTTGTGAATTGTAAAGACCCCTGTGAATCTGCCGGTAAATTAAATTAATATAAGTCCAGTCCAGACTTGATTCAGCGAACAGGAAATCGAACAGATGTTCAACCAATAGTTTAATGTAACCATGAACAAAAGTGCTAATAACCTAATGTCAGGACATTTATCAGGATAATAACAGTATGAAAACATCGCTTGTCAATACCGTATGGTTTTCTGAAAAAAGGAAAAATCTGCTACTACTGCTCATTGAGGGAACACGCGATATTGAGCAGATAAAGAAGTCACTTAACGTTACGGCCCGGGCCATAATGCCTCAGATCAAGATGCTGAAACAGCAGCATCTTATAAAAGAGGTAGGTGACAGCTTTAGTTTAACGACCGCAGGAGAGATCATTGTTAAGAATATGTCCCCTCTTTTGGAGACATCAAGGGTCATAGAGGAGAACAAAGATTTCTGGACCACGCGCAATTATGATGCAATACCCTCTCATCTTTTCAGCCGGCTAAGGGAAGTTGGCCATTACTTTTTGATAGAGCCGGATATTAACCACCTTTTCGAGCTTCCAAGAGAATTCACGGAAAATATTCCCAGATCAAAGAATATAATGACATTTGCTTCATACCTCCATCCGACATTTCCCTCTCTCTACTCCGGAGTTTCGGACTCGGTAAATGAGATATCATTATTCCTGAGCTTGCCTGCTTTTGAAAAGCTCAGGGATGAATATACCGCAGATTTCACCAAACTGATGAGATCCGATAGCGTAACGCTCTTTCTTTTTAACGATGATATAAAACTGCCAATGATAACAGTGACTGACAAATTCAGCTATATCTGTCTTTTCAACGAAGAAGGAAGATACGATCACCGGGATATAATCAGTTTTGATGAGAGCGCTCTTAACTGGTGCCACGATTTTTTTGATTTCTACAGGAACAAGTCAAGGGAAGTGCTGCAATAATAGAACTATTCGTAGATATAAAACCTCGGGAGATATAAAATGGAATCATCGTTAATGAATGCGGTATGGTTCTCTGACAAAAGAAGGAAACTACTGCTGTTCCTGCTGGGAGGAAAAAAGGATCCTGAGGAAATAAAGAGTGCCTTTGGGGTCTCATGGCGTTCATTGATACTCCCCCTTAAAGAGCTTAAAGAAGAAGAACTTATAATTAATCATAATGGGAGTTATGAACTTTCCAGCATCGGTAAGATGCTGGCAGAGAACGTAAGGCCCATTGACAGAATATTGAACCTGTTTGAAGGCAACACGGATTACTGGACAGAACGTGATTTCAAAGAGGTCCCGCCGTATTTGCTGAACCGTATTGGAGAAATAGAGGATTATACTATAATCGAACCTGAGCTGAACAAAATGTTCGAACTACCGGAACGATTCCTTCAGTCACTCCATACTTCAAGGCATATAAATGCTGTTTTTTCCATTTATCATCCGCTATATCCGGCACTCTACTGCCAGCTTGCAAAAAAAGGGATCCGTATGTCGCTGATACTTACAGAACCCGTACTTCAGAGAATGCGCGAGGATTGCAAGGAAGAAATAGAAAATATTTGGCAACTTCAAAACACAAGATCTTTCCTCTATAACAGTGAAACGGTCCCACCATCACTTGTAATTACTGATAATATGCTCCTTGTCAGCTTTTTTACTAAAGGCGGACGATATGATCACAGGGATGTAATGAGTTTTGCAAAAAGCTCTCTTGGATGGGGAGAGCATCTTTTTGATCATTATAGAAGTGTTTCCCACGAATTGCCTGAGCTTTTGTTCTAGTTGGTATTAACCCGGTCTCGCTCCGTACAGACTACCTGATGAAGGATATGTGAATGCAACCAAAAGAATTGTCAATTAAAACCAAATTGATCGCATATATAGTGATAGGCGTGTTCCTGGTGCTTGCCGCATCAACAGCTGTAAGCATTTCAACAGTGACCACACAGCAAAGGGAACTGGCATATCTGCAATCAGTAGAAATGGCAAGAGATTATGCAAATAAATTCGACGGGGACATGAAGGCAAATGAAGCTATTGCAAACACTCTTGCAAAAACCATGGAGCAATATAATTCTGCTGACAGAGAGGAAGTTAATAACATACTTAAGAACGTCATGGTTGAGAACCCCGGCCTTACAGGGGTTTATGTAGGATATGAGCCGAATGCTTTTGACGGGAAGGACAGCGAATATGTCAATACCGAAGGCCATGATGAGACGGGCAGGTTCGTACCTTACTGGAACACCATACAAGGCTCTGCAACTGTTGAACCATTGGTTTTCTATGATGAGTTCGATTACTACCAGATACCAAAAAGAACAAAGACTCTTACCGTCACTGAACCTTATTTTTATCAGGGTATTTTCATGGTAAGTTTTGATTCACCCATAATCAAGAACGAAGAGTTCATAGGCATTGCCGGGGTCGATGTGTCCTTAAAATATATTGACGATGCTGTGGGTGAGATCAGGGCCTTTGAGACTGGCTATGCTTTCGTGACAGGTAATACCGGTGTCCTTGTATCGCATCCTCAATACAAGGAGGGGATCGGTACAAAGACACTTTATGATTTTGGAGTACCTGAGATGTCAGAAGCTGCCGATAATATAAAATATGGCAGAGGAGGAAGTGTGGAAACCATCGATCCTTTTACAGGCAAGGAAATAATCATGTTCTACGAGCCTGTAAGGACCGGTAATTACTCTTTCGTACTTGTAGTTCCCAAAGAAGAGATGTTTGCAGGGGTCACTAACCTCAGGAACAAGCTGATAATCATATCGGCTATCTCGATCAGCTTTATGGCTATAGTTTCTTATCTTATAGCCGTATCGATAATTTCCCCGATAGACGAGATCGTTTTTAATTTCAGGCAGATAGCCAGGGACGCAGTGAACGGAAAGCTGGATACGAGGGCAGATACCGATGTTCAGAGGGATTTCAAGGAGATACCTTTGGGACTTAACGAGATACTTGAGGCTGTGATAGCCCCGATACGTGAGACAGTAAGAGTTACAAATGCTCTTGCGAAAGGACAGCTTGAAACACGTACGGAACTGGAGCTGAAAGGAGAGTTCAAGGAGCTGGGAGATACACTGGATAATTTTGCAGAGTCACTCAATAATATAATTGCCGACTCGAACAATGTACTTACTTCAATACAGAACAATAACTTCTCCCGCAGTGTAAGGATACACGGAGAAGGGGATTTCAAGATCCTCACAGACGGGATAGAAGAGACAAGGGACTCACTTAATGTAGCTATCACGGAAACTAAAAAGGCTGAGAAGGCTCTCCGGGATTCCGAGAAAAAGTTCAGGACATTGTTCGAAAGCCCCAATGATGCCATATACCTGCATGACCTGGAAGGCAGGTTCCTTGAAGTGAATGAGGTTGCATGTGAAAGAATGGGATATGCATATGAAGACTTTATTAAAATGACATATATGGATATCGACAGTAACTATCCTGGCAGACAGATAATAAAGGTCATCAGGCAGCTTTGCAAGTCTAAGAGCAACCTGTTGGAAACTGTCCATATGAGAAAGGATGGCTTCACTTTCCCGGTAGAGCTGAGCAGCAGGATAATAAAATATGAAGGCACCACCGCCATTATAACTATCGCACGTGACATCAGTAAAAGAAAGAAGACAGAAAGTGATCTGAAGAAATATGCTGAGGACCTTAAGCACTCCAATGAGCTAAAAGAAGAGATGGAAGGCATTATCAATCACAGCCCTGTAATAGTCTTTAAGTGGAGACCGGAAAAAGACTGGCCTGTGGAGTTCGTCTCAAGCAATGTCATTCAGCTGGGCTATACAGTGGAAGATTTCACATCCGGCCGGATCAAGTATGCTGATATCGTGCATCCGGAAGACTCTGCAAGGACGCATCTTCATTTTTCCAGGTATTACCAGCGCAAATCCAGCGATATCAACTGGGAATACAGGATATTCACCAAATCAGGAGATGTGAGATGGGTAGATGAAAGGACTTTTATCAGACGTCATAATGAGGGTGATATTACACTGCAGGGCATCATACTTGATATCACGGAACGTAAAAAAGCAGAAGAAGCTCTTTTGCAGGCTGAGAAAGTACGGAAAAAGGAGATCCATCACCGTGTTAAGAACAACCTGCAGGTCATCTCAAGCCTGCTTTATCTGGCATCTGAGAATTTCAAGGACCAGAATGTGATAGAAGCTTTCATGGACAGCCGCAACAGGGTCAGGTCAATGGCTCTCATACACGAAGAACTGTACCAGTCAAAGGACATGGCAAGCATCGACTTTGCTGATTATACTGAGAACCTGCTGGAATATCTGTCTAAATCGTACAGGATAGATAATAAGGATATTACGCTTGTATCGAATATTGAGAACGTCTACCTGGGCGTTGATACTGCAGTGCCGCTTGGGATGGTGATCAATGAACTGGTCTCTAACTCCATGAAGCACGCTTTCCAGAACGGTGCGCAAGGAAGGATCAGTGTTGATCTGAGCATCCAGAACACTACTCTCATACTGAAGGTAAGGGATAACGGAATTGGCCTTCCCCCTGAAATAGATTTCAGGAACACCGAATCATTGGGTCTGCAGCTTGTTACTACTCTTGTGGACCAGATAAACGGTACTATTGAGCTTCGCGTAAGCGAAGGAACTGAATTTATCATAAGGTTTGAAGAAGTGAAATAGAGGTGTAAAGATGGACAACGCAAAGATCCTTGTTGTTGAGGATGAAAATGTGGTGGCGCTGGAAATAAAGAAAAGACTGATGAGACTCGGGTATCTGGTACCAAGTGTTGCAGCCTCGGGAAAAGAAGCTATAAGCAAGGCAGAGGGTTTTCTTCCGGACCTGATACTTATGGACATCCGGCTGAAAGGGGAAATGGATGGGATCCAGGCTGCACAGGAGATATGGACACAATTTCGTATCCCGGTGATATACCTTACCGCCCATTCAGACGATGAGACACTGAAAAGAGCGAAGCAGACAGAGCCTTATGGATATGTGTTGAAGCCTTTTGAAGAGGAGGACCTTCGCGCTGCGATCGAAATGGCCCTTTACAGACGGAAAAAGGAAAAATGCGGATAAGCAGAGGGCAGACGGAGAATATAAATATCGGGGGATTTTCTTCTTCTGCCTGACATCACTTTTTTGTTTGATAGATTGCTCTTAGCTCATTCATCTATTGCAAAGTACCATGGAAGATGACAATTCACATAGTTAGTGAAGAGTGGAACAGAATTACGCTATATAGCAGCATTACATAATGAGTTTTGGGAAATCAACATTCCTGTGTCAGGAAGAGACCTGGAACACCTCCACCTCCATCAATCTAATCTTCCTACAGCATGGGTCATATCCATACCAGGGACGCAGATCTTGCGTCCCATATCACTTCCCGGGTTTCAGACCGGAAAGATGATGATTAAATATAAATACATGAGCTTCTTCTCTCGCCTGGGAAGGTTTAAATACTAGTCTTTGTGGGCAATATATATATATGCCGATGAACGAGATTCTATATGCCCCGGATAGACAGAACATGAAGGAATATTATCCTGGCTGATCATCATTCCACTAGCAAGTATGCGTATCGAACCAAAACAAAGGACCGAATGAACAGGAGCAAGGAAACATGTCATTAATGAAAGGCAAAGGAAGTAACTGGATACTGGAATACCTCGGATTCTAGGAGATGCTTAGGAAACGGTCTTCATTTAGGAGCTGACAGCATGGAAAAAAAACCATTAGATTCATTAATATCCAAAACCGGCCTGTGGGTGTCAAGGAACGGATATCTTCACGGAATAAGAAGTTGTGAGACATCACAAAAATACCTGCGAATAACAATGGATTGCGGAGAAGCCATCCAGATAAGGAATTCCCGGTCAGGCCGGGCCGCAAGATCTCTTCGGAACCACAAATACCATAAGCCCTGTAAAGGGTGCCGGCTTGCGGAAGAAAGAATAAGGGATTTCTCTAACAAGATCTCAAGGAAAGATGAGGTCAGGGTCACCGTAAAGACGGTGCGATCCATACAGTTCGATCCTGCTCAAAGCAGCATCCCCGGCGTGTCGGTACCAGGCGAAAGTCTGCAGCCTTCCGGCAATATTGATAAAGATCATACCCATCATTCTCCTGCAGAGCGACAGCCATCAGTTACTGCACAAAGTTCTAAACCACAAGTAGCGGCCCGGCAGACCAGAATAACAAAGCCTTTTGATCGCTCCTCCCAGAAGCATGCCAGGCCAGAGAAAAATGAGTTTACCCAGAGCCAGAAGAACAGAGTGCTCTCATTGCTGGCTCCGGATGAGATGATATCATTCTCAAAGGAGAAGCGCTCTTTTGCAGAGATCGAATCGACCCTGCTCACACAGAGGAAGAAGGACCTCAGGATGATGTATGAGGACAGCAGGGAGAACATGCTTGGCAAGCTTGAGCGCACCATAACCGAGTTCTTTGTGGATATGGGATTCCTTGAAGTGAAGTCTCCCATACTCATTCCTTTTGAGTACATGGAGCGTATGGGTGTAGGCGAGGACAAGGAACTCTCCAGGCAGATATTCAGGGTCGGCGATAACATGTGCCTGCGCCCTATGCTTGCTCCCGGACTGTATAACCATCTTCGCAAATTCGATAATGTACTTCCAGACCCCATCAGGATATTTGAGATCGGGCCCTGCTACAGAAAGGAGTCGGACGGCAACAGCCATCTCGAAGAGTTCACCATGCTCAACTTCTGTCAGATGGGATCCAGATGCACCCGGCAGACCCTCGAATCCCTCATCGGGGATCTCCTCGGTTTTCTGGGTATCGAGTACGAGGTAGTTGCAGACAGCTGCATGGTCTACGGGGCTACCATTGATATCATGCATAAGAACATGGAACTCTCATCCGCTGTTGTCGGACCCATTCCCATGGACATGGACTGGGGTATCGACAAGCCCTGGATAGGAGCCGGTTTCGGACTGGAAAGACTGCTCAAGGCAAAACACAATTTCAAGAACATAAGATCAGTTGCAAGATCCGAGTCCTACTATAATGGGATCTGCACAAATCTCTGAGGTGATAGCGTGCTTAATGACATGACACAAAACGATCTTGACGATTTCGCGGGGAAGATAATTAATGGAGCGCAGCTCTCCGATAACGACCTCAGGGAACTGCTCCGGATAAATGGGAATGGCCAGCTTGAAAAGCTTTTCTACCTGGCAAGGAAGGTCAGGGACCACTATTTCGGCAACAAGGTCTTCCTCTACAGCTTCGTTTATTTTTCCACTTATTGCAAGAACAAGTGCGCTTTCTGCTATTACAGGGCAAACCATGAGATCAGCAGGTATCGTTTAAGTATAGAGGAAGTGCGCAGTATATGCCGTGCACTGAAAAGCGAGAGCATTCACATGGTCGACCTGACCATGGGAGAAGACCCTTACTTCCATGAGAAGCCTGAAAGGTTCATTGATGTTGTAAAAGCCGTAAGGTCAGAACTGGACCTTCCCATTATGATATCTCCCGGGGTCATGGAAAATGAGGTGCTAAAGCAACTGCACGACAACGGCGCCAACTTCCTTGCCCTGTACCAGGAGACACACGACCAGGAACTCTACCGGAAACTGCGGGTCGGGCAGTCCTTCGAGGACAGGATCAACGCCCGCAAGTTCGCCAAAAGCATCGGTTACTGCGTGGAGGACGGGATACTTACAGGCGTGGGCAACGATATCGAATCTACCATAAGGTCACTGAGAGGCATGGAAAAGAACACTCCTGACATGGTCAGGGTCATGACATTCGTACCTCAGGAGGGCACACCCCTTGAGAAANNCTTATGTTCCCTGACAGGCTCATACCGGCATCCCTCGACCTGGAAGGCATCCCCGGCATGGTGCACAGGCTCAACGCCGGGGCGAACGTGGTGACATCCATAATACCTTCAGATTCCGCACTTGAAGGGGTCGTTAATTATGACAGGGGATTGGAAGAGAGGCACAGGGACCCAAAAAGCGTTATCGAATGCCTGAGGATTATGGGGATGGAACCTGCAAGCCAGTCCGATTTCAACCGGATAGTGGGGCTGGCAGCATGAAGAACCTGATCCTGATCGGAGGGAAATTGCAAGGATTTGAGGCAAGCTACCTTGCAAAGAAAGCCGGACTGCGCGTGGTGCTGGTCGACAAAAGAGAGCGGCCGCTGATCATGAATGTGGCAGACGAGTTCCATTGTTTCGATGTCACAAAGCAGCCGGAGAAACTCATCGGACTTTCAAAGACAGCAGTGGCAGTACTCCCGGTGAACGAGAACCTGGAAACTATCAATTTCCTGAGGACCATCGCTGATAAGCTTGCCTGTCCCATGCTCTTTGATTTTGATGCCTATCATATCAGTATGGATAAGAAACGCTCGAAAGAATACTTCCAGTCTATCGGTATACCCGCGCCCCTGGACAATCCGACATCGCCTCCCTATTTCATCAAGCCTCCCTGTGAGAGCAGCAGCATTGGCACATCTATCATCTACGATAACAGCGGGCTGGAAGGGCTTGATCCCTGTATGCTTATAGAAGAGTACGTTGAAGGGGATGTCATATCCCTTGAGGTGATAGGGGACGGGGAGCGCTTTGAAGTTGTCAGGGAAACAAAAGTGCATATAGACGGAACCTATGACTGCCACATGGTAACACCGCTGGGAAATTACCCCGAGTTCAGGGATATGACCTACAGGCTTGCAAAGCACCTGAAGCTGAAGGGTATCATGGACGTCGAGGCAATAGACAGCCCCCGAGGATTGAAAGTACTTGAGATAGATGCAAGGTTCCCAAGCCAGACCCCCACGGCAGTCTACCATTCCTCGGGAGTGAATCTTATCGAACTGCTTTTGCAGGCATTCGTCACAGGGGTCAGGGAGAATGAGGGTATTCCTGAAAAGAACCATTGTACCTACGAGCACCTGCTTTTCGCGGATGGCCAGCTGCTTCCTGTTGGTGAGCATGTACTGTCACAAGGCGTGGATTACCATGAGTTCCATGCATCTGAAGGGCTTGAGATCTTCGAATGCAGCGGGGACAGGAAAGTCTTCACGCTCATAAGCTGGGCCCCCGAGAAAGAAGCAGCCGATCTCAACAGGCAGAGGGGATTCAGCATGCTCAGGGATTATCTCGGCATCGGTCAGGAAGTGTGAGCATGGCACTTCTGACACCCCATGACCTTGAGAACCTGGCCGTACAGCTTGAAGAGAACGATGAGATCGTCAAAAAGGCCACAGGACTTGATGTGAGGGGTATATGCGAAGAACTGTACGGCTCAAGGCCCGATTCCCTGAAGGTCGGGATAATACCCATAACAGCAGGCGACGGCATCATCAGTAATTTTGCATCTTCCCTGCTGTTCATCACTCAATACTTCGGACTTGAAGGAGCCATCACCGAGCATCCCGACATGACCGGTTATTATGAGGCGGTCTCACAGGGCGCCGATATAATACTCATGGCAGATGACCACATGTTCGTCGCACATAACCTGCGTAAAGGTAAAATAGTCAGNNGGTCTTGGCAGGGTGGGTTATGCAGGCGCTGCGCATCTCATGAAAAAAGGATTTAACGTGTATGCCTGTGATCCTAACAGGGCATTTCTGGAAAAGGCTGTGAAAGAGCTGGGAATTAAACCCTACTGCAGCGGGGACAGGAAAAGGTTCTCCATGGTCCTTGAAGCCACGCCCAATGCAAATACCATATCCGAGGGCATGATCGAGGAAAGATGCCTGGTGTCGACACCCGGCATACCATGCGGCCTGCCTCCTGAGATCGGTAAGAAGTATCGCGTCGACCTTGTCATGGAACCCCTGGTCATCGGGGTCGCATCTATGCTGTATTCTGTTATCTGAGTAAAAAAAGGAGAGAAACAAAATGTATGTGATATCCCTGGACCTTGGAACAAGCGGTTTCAGGTCGCAACTGATAGACCTTGAAAAGCAGGAAACCATCAAGACAGTGATCACCATGGGGCATCCGCTCCCCGGAGGCAATGTGATGGACCATCTGGACTTTGCCATTGTGACGGGAACCGAAGTTGCACACCGGCTTATGGTGGAGACTGTGAAGGAGATCCTGGAGAAATTCGCGGTGGATCCCGGAAAGATCGTACGTATCG
The DNA here is from genome assembly GCA_002501695.1 of Methanolobus sp. UBA474. Lineage (GTDB taxonomy): Archaea > Halobacteriota > Methanosarcinia > Methanosarcinales > Methanosarcinaceae > Methanolobus. The sequence continues at coordinate 11,377 of DANZ01000062.1, forward strand.
CAGTGTGCGGGAACCCTATCCAGCTCTCCCTGTTCCAGAACATAGAGATCAGGGACCTTGCATACGCAGGAAAGAATAAGCAGAAGGCACTGGGTGTCCATGATGTGAAGAGGGATGCAAGGGTCTTCCCTGCAAATGACATATTCAAAGGCATCTTTGAGATGGACAACTGTGAGATAATCGTCCCTCCTGCCATAAAGCACGAAATAGGCGCCGATGCCCTCGCAATGATGCTGGAGACCGATTTCATAAACCAAGACAAACCATGCCTGGTCACCGACTACGGTACGAATGCGGAAATGGCTCTGAAGATAGGCGACAGAATAATGACCGCAAGTGCAGCGGCAGGACCTGCGATCGAAGGCCAGGGCATAGACTGCGGCATGCTTGCGGGGCCAGGGGCGATAAGTGATGTCAATATAGAGAACGGTTACTGGAGGCTGACTGTGCTTGACGGGACCCTGAATCCGGTAAAAGGACCTCTTGTGGACCCCATCAGCGGGGACACCATCGAGGATTCGCAGGCTGTGCCAAAAGGTATTACGGGCACAGGGGTCATTTCCACTATTGCGCTCGCGCTCAAGGAAGGACTGATCAAAAAACTCCCGAAACTCCCCAACGGGAAAATAACGCTTGGTGACGGTATTTTCATTATGGACAGGGATGTAGAGGAGGTCGGAAAGGCTATAGGAGCCATCCGGGCGGCACATATGACACTCATGGTCGAGGCAGGACTGAAATATGAGGATCTCAGGTACTCTTATATGTCCGGTGCAACCGGAACTTATGTAGATGCGGAAAAGGCAAGGCATATAGGCTCGGTCCCGGGCTTTTCTCAGGGAATAGTCCAGTTCGGGAACACTTCCATAGGGCTTGCGCGAAAGATAGCAGTCGACCGCTCTAAACTGGATGAGGTCATAAAGGTCGCAAAAAGGATACAGGCCGACCATGTGATGATGGCTACCAGCGAAACATTCAAGGAGATATATATGTGCGAGCTTGCCACATGGCAGCAGGGTATGCCTTCCGAGATGTATGACCAGATGCTGGAGATGTATGGCATCCCGCCGTTCCCGAAGGACCTCAAGGAAGTAGAGATCGAAAAAAGGGTAAGGAAGGATATCGACGACGTGGGATACCTTGGCCTTGATATCGTAGCGGACATAGGGATAATACTGGAAGCACCCGTGGAAAAATGTATTCTCTGCCACCAGTGCGAGGAGGAGTGCCCTGAGGATGCGCTGGTCATTATCGAGATCAACGGAGGCAGGTTTGTAAACATCGACAGCCAGCATTGCCTGGGCACAAGTTGCAGGCGCTGCGTTACCATCTGTCCCGAGCAGACGATGAACCATGCATTACTGAAGATCAAGGAAAAAAAGTAAAGGATCGATAGGTTCACTCATCGAATTTCAATATAGTTGTCTTGAAGGTGGAAAGGTCTACGACCGGAACCTGGGCGGGGGTGGGAACTACATTCATCCTTTTCTGGAACTCGGTCTGGGACTGCCAGGTGCCTGAGTTTATCAGCAGGACATTCTTGTACCACTCAACCCCTATGGTATGCACATGGCCGCAATGCAGGATGTCAGGCACCTGGTTCAGAACAAAATGATCCTGTTTTTCCGGTGCAATGGAAACACGGCTCCCGTAAATAGGAGACAGGTGCCTGAACTTCATCATCTCCACCATGCCTTTTGTAGGCGCATGGTACGATACACCCGGGACGGCAGCCACAAGGTCGTCAATTGACCGCCCGTGGTAGAGCAGGACCCTGACACCATCCAGATCGACCATTGCAGGGTTGCCCACAAAGGTCACATTGTCCGGGAAGTCCTCCCTGATACGTTCGGGAAGTTTTGGCTGAGGCTCTGCCTGACGCACAGCATCGTGGTTTCCGGGAGAGATAACTATCTGTATGTGCTTTGGGATCTCTTCAAAGTATTCAGCAGCTCTTTTGTACTGTTCATACACATCCTGGATGCTTAGTTCTTTTTCCTGTCCGGGATAGATGCCGACCCCATCAACAAGGTCACCCGCAACGAGAAGGTAGCGCACCTGCCTGGAGATATCTGCGAGGGCTTCACTGTCGGTGTTGCCTTTCAGGAAATCTATGAAATGCTCCCAGGGTTCTTCAAGGAACGTGGAACTGCCGATATGCACATCCGATGTCAGTATCGCCTTCCCGTGAGTACAGCTCTTCCTTGCCATGTTGTTTGGCAGGTCCGGCAGAATGATCTTCTGGGCTATCATCAGCTTGCCGTCGTTTGTAAGAGTGCCTGTGAAGCCAGCGACCTCATCCAGTACAAGATGTGTGGCCTGCTCGAACAGTTCCTTGTCAGCCATGCGCACAAGCACTGAGAATGAGCCGGTGGGATCCTCGATCTCAAGGACCTTGTGGCCATTGCTTGTGCTCTTGATATCGGATATCATGCCGATTATCGAGATCTCATTTTGCTCACGGGTACCGCGCTTGCCTGCAGCACTGTTCACAGAGCTGCTTACTGAGCGGTTCTTTTTCAGGCTTTCTATAGGCCTCGCATTCACACGGGAGCGAATGATATCACTAAGCTTGCTGTAACGGTTCCTGAAATACTGGACGAATTCCATGTACTCTCCAACACATGTGGAATTGTCCGAAATGTCGGAAATGACAGTGACAGGATTATCGAATGCTGATCCCCGGTTACTGACAATAACCGAGGATATGGGCACTGAAGACTGCAGTGTCAGCACATTTGATCCGTCCGCACCAAAAGATCCAAGGTCGATATGCTCAAGGCCGATAACCAGGACCTTCATATCAATGGTCCTGAGCACATGGCTTACGAGCTCTTTGGGCGAACAGTGGGAACATATCAGTTCCACTGCTTCAGGACTTATCTGATAGCCTTCTTCTATGAAGGCTGTAAGGACATCGAATTCATTCATGGCTGTCATGCATATTGAACTGGGTTTTTGCTTGTATGCAGTAAATGCAGTTAATAACGCAATACTGGAATGCAGTTATAATTGCAAGTAATTATCCATACGTTAAGATTTTATTGGCTGCAGTATATTCATACCGCTAACATATCTTTTTGCGTGCTCGGACACAGGCAGGACACATAATGAACTTAAAAGACACTTATGAAGCCTTCAAAGAGAGTGACAATTTCTTTGTATCACTCACCCGCGATCTTGTATCGGTATTGTTAGCCGTTCTTATATTTGCATCTTTCTCCTATCTGGTCTTTGGGATGTGGACACCCATGGTAGCCGTAGAATCAGGTAGCATGGAGCCTCATATGAACGTAGGGGACATCATTTTTATTCAGAGCAGCGACCGGACCCACGTCATAACATATGAGGAGGGCACGGACAATTATACGTCCTTTAATAGTTACGGTAATGTTATCCTGTACAAACCCTACGGAAGGGAAGGGGTCACTCCCATAATCCACAGGGCCATGTACTACGTGGAACAGGGAGAGCCCATGTGGGAAGGCGGACCTGAGGCACCTCATGCAGGTTATATCACCAAGGGCGATAATGAGGTAACGAACAGGTACTACGACCAGCAGGGCCAGGTCAGTTATATGCTGCCGGTGAAAGAAGAATGGGTCATCGGCGTTGCAAAGTACAGGATACCGTATATCGGGTATCTCAGACTTATGCTGCCCAGCTTCTGATCACAGGTGAAGCTGGGTGGTCATTACGGGCTTGAAACCATCAAGCGGTTTGAGCCTGTAATCCTCAAATAACACTTTTTTGGTACTTGTAATCGGAACGCTCAGGACGATCTCCTTTGTCCTGCCGTATCTGCCCTTGCTTACAACCACCGCATTGACAATGCCGAGCATATCAAGCTCTGACATCAGATCGGTCACCCTGCGCTGCGTAAGGATGTCCATGTCCACATGCATGCACAGCTGGCGATACACATTGTAGACCTCACCGGTCGTAACATTCCTGTAACCATTGTTCCTCAGCAGCATGACACTGTAAAGAGACAGCTTGGACTGAGTTGGGAGCGTGCGCACGACCTCAACAACACGGTCGATCTCTATCTTTTCCTGCGCAGTCTTGACATGGTTCTCCTCAACGCGGGATTTGTTCTCACGTTCTGCAATTTCGCCTGCAACCCTGAGGAGGTCCAGTGCACGCCTGGCATCACCATGCTCCTGGGCTGCGAACGCAGCGCAAAGAGGGATGACCATCTCATCAAGAGCATTCTCCTTATACGCTATCTGGGCTCTCTCCCGCAGGATGTCACTTATCTGCTCCGCATCATAAGGAGGGAAGATTATCTCTTCCTCTCCAAGGGAACTCTTTACCCTGGGATCCAGGAACTCCGTGAACTTAAGGTCGTTGGATACCCCTATCATACTGACCTTAGCTTGCTGAAGATCGGTGTTTATCCTGGAAAGATTATAAAGGACATCGTCCCCTTTTTTGATCAATTTATCGATCTCATCAAGAATTATAATGATAACCTGTTTTTCAGAATCAATGGCTTCCTTGAATTTGGCAAAGACCTGGTCGGTAGGCCACCCGGTCATTGGCACATCCTCACCAAACTGCCTTGAAAGATTGGCCAGCAGCCTGTACTGGGTATCTATGACCTCACAGTTCAGATAGACCACTTTACAGAATATACCCAGTGATTCACCTTTTCTTTCAAGCTCAATGCCCACGTGACGTGTAACGGCTGTCTTCCCGGTACCCGTTTTACCATAGATCAGTATATTCGAGGGTGTATCTCCCCTTAGAGCTGAAACCAGGATAGAAGCAAGGCCGTTTATCTGATCGTCCCTGTGAACAAGAGAATCCGGGGTGTAGGAATGCCTTAAAACCTCTTTATTTTTAAAGATAGGTTCATTTTCCAATAACTCCTGAAATAAACCATCCAATGACTTATTTTGCATTTTTGTGTCACCCATATAATAACAGATCAATTACAGTAATTTTTCAGGAACAAGGTTAACATTTGATAATAGAATGTTTTTCATCCGTTCCCTTTTTGTTCCAAAGGATACATAGGAAAAGTAGGTTATTAACGGTTATGGTTAAGACCCCCCTATTTCAAGTGGAGCATTACAGATAAAAATAGGTATCAAAGAAAAACATGCGTAGCGTCACTAAAAATTTTGCCGGATAAAGGAATCGAAAGCTTATTGATAAAGATCAATATTTCATCTGGAATTGAACCCCTTTGTTTCAACTGGAGCTTTTATAAAGGAGAGAGACCCCATGATTTCAAATGGAAACCGAAAAAAAAGATGTGAACAACTTTTTTAATCTTTCAAAAAAAGAGGGTGTTTTTACTATCAATTTATTAGTATATATAGTTTTCTTTAAGGATAAACAGATACCCGAAACAAAATCAGCACTCCAGTAGAAACCATGGGGTAGCTCTCATCGCTAAAAAAAAGCGAAATCCTCAATTTAACACAACGGACTTAACACCAATCCAACATGACGAATCTGGCACGTATCTAACACAATCGTTTTAAATATCCTCTAATATTCATCTGTCTAAATGAACAAAACCGGATTGAATGAAGAAGAAATAATCTCTCTTCTTAATAACGCGCGAACAAAGGACTTCAGTTACGATCGTGTCCTCAGCTCCATGTGTACCAATCCCCATAGGATTGCTATCAGGGCTCACATGCAATTCATTGAATCCAATATGGGTGATTTCGGTCTGTTCAAAGGCACCCATGCAATGGAAAAGGAAGTTATCAGGATGACCGGAAGCATGCTTCACTGCACTTTAGCGGAAGGCTATCTTACAACAGGCGGGACCGAGTCCAATATACAGGCTGTACGCTCCATGCGCAATCTGCATGTACGCAAGCATCCTGATTCCAGACTGAATGTTGTCGTACCAAAGTCAGCACATTTTTCTTTTGACAAAGTTTCCGATATTCTTGATATTGAAGTGAGAAAAGCAGCTCTTGATAGTGACCTGAGGGTTTCGGCAGATTCAATGGAATCCCTTATCGATGAGAATACCGTGGGCCTTGTTGCTATAGCAGGTTCTACGGAATTCGGTCAGGTCGATCCCATCGGCAGGATATCGGAACTTGCACTTGAATACGGGCTTCCCTTACACATAGATGCGGCTTTTGGAGGTTTTGTCCTCCCATTTCTGGAGGAGGAACATGCATTTGATTTTTCCCTGCCGGGAGTGACCTCTATTGCAATTGATCCGCATAAGATGGGCCTCAGCACTCTTCCTTCAGGTATCCTGCTTTTCAGGGAATTCAGGCATCTGAGCTGCCTTAAGGCGCATACTCCCTATCTTACTGTAGACAGCCAGTACACTCTGACAGGTACCCGTAGCGGGGCAGCTGTTGCAGCTACATTTGCTGTCATGAAGTTCCTTGGAAAGGAAGGCTATACCCGGACCGTCAGTAATTGCATGGAAATGACCCGTTATCTTATAAGAAAAGCTGCAGAAGCAGGTATTCAGCCTGTAATAGATCCTCTGATGAATGTTGTAGCTCTTAAAGTCCCCGAGCCTGCTGTCATCAGGAGCATTCTCTCCAGGGAATATGATTGGCATGTTTCAATAACGCAGGAACCAAAAGCTCTGCGTCTGGTTATCATGCCCCATATGAGCTGTGAAATGATAGACATGTTCATGGCTGATCTGGCAAAGGTACTGGGATCCGGCATCATATCTGAGAGATCGAAGCAAAAAGAGTGAGGGGAGAGGCTGATAGTACCTTGCCTTGAAACGTGTAAGGCATCTGTACATACAGCCTGCATTCAATATTTATAGGAAACGCAAATATATACAGATAAGCCAAGCATGGTGAAAGTATTTTTTAATCCCCTTTCACATTCGATAAAACTAAATAAGAACGTAAGCTAACATCACGTTATGAGGACGTCATTTAAGATCGGGACTATAATAGGTATACCTGTAAAGCTCCATATTACCTTTTTACTGATATTGCCTGTATTTGCTTTTGTTTTCGCGACCACGGAACCGCCTCTGGGTTTTGCAGGCACTTCCTCTGAATTCATAGTCTACGTCCTCTCCTTTATAACGACTATTCTGCTCTTTGCCTGCATATTATTGCATGAGGCAGGTCACTCATATATTGCCAAAGGCTTTGGAGTGGAGATCAAAGACATAACCCTGCTGCTTTTTGGCGGCGTTTCCTCCATGGAAGAGATTCCCAGGATCCCTTCCCAGGAACTGAAGATGGCCTTTGCCGGGCCCTTTGTAAGTTTTGTGATAGGTGTTACGTTACTTGCATTTAATGTGGTGCTATCTTCCTACGTAGCAGGCTATCCGGATACCTCGATATTCCTTATGCTAAATATCCTGGGTTCTATTAACATAGTGCTTGGCCTTTTCAATCTCCTGCCTGCTTTTCCTATGGACGGCGGACGCCTTCTCAGGGCATGGTATGCAAAAAGGATGAGCTACGTCAAGGCCACACATTATGCGGCCTATTTTGGAAAGATGTTTGCCTTTCTCATGGGTATAATCGGCCTGTTCTTCAATCCCTGGCTCATACTGATAGCATTCTTTGTCTACATAGGGGCTTCAGAGGAGGACAGGTCTACCACTGTCACCGTGCTCCTGGAAAAGTATAGTGTAAAAGATATAATGACGCAGGATGTTGTTTCAGTCTCTCCCGACATCAGCGTGGAGGAACTCTCGAAATTCATGTTCGAGAAAAAGCACCTGGGTTATCCTGTCGTCGAGGGTAATTCTTTAAAAGGGATTGTGACGTTTACAGATATACGCAATATCCTTCCGCATGAACGCTACGCAAAACTTGTGTCCGATATCATGACCAGGGACATTATCTCTGTCTCCCCCCAGGATACCGCGTCCGAGGCTTTTAAGGTGATGACCCGTAATAATATCGGACGTGTGCTTGTAATGGATAAAGGGGAACTTGCAGGGATACTTTCAAGGTCTGATCTCATGCGGGCTATGATGTTGCTCAACGAATGATCCCAAAAGGGATTCCAAGAGGATAAGAATTGAATCAATCCAGTAATTACGACGATTCCCGGGGGATACCTTATACATATACCCCTGCCAGTGCAAGCGGTGGCCTTGATCCGGCTATTATCGATAAAGGTCAAACAGTCTCTGCTGACGGTATAACGGAAATCGAGCTTGTAAAAGAGATGATCCCACAGGCAACAGCTCAAGCCGGGCTTCTTCCGCCTTCAGAGATCATCATCGTGGGAACTGCCCATGTATCGGAAAAGAGCGTCAGGGAAGTAAATGCTGCTATAAGCCGTGAAAAACCTGATATCGTGGCCGTGGAGCTATGCAGGGCCAGGTATGAAGCTATCAAGGGCAATGTGCAGGACACCCAGGTGCCTATAAAGGAATTGCTCAAAGGAGGCAAGATTTATTTTTATATCGTGCACATGCTGCTTGCCCATATACAGAAGAAGTTCGCTGACCAGATGGGTATCCAGCCAGGTGCCGAGATGATCGGCGCTATCGAGGCAGCGGAAGCAAGCGGTGCGCAGGTCCTGCTGATAGACAGGAACGTCCAGGTCACGCTCCAGCGTTTCTGGAACGAGATGGGATTCATTGAGAAGATCAAGATAACGGGCGGCCTCCTGGCTGCAGTGCTCGGTATCGGCGGCACCAAGGATATCGATATGGATACTATCACCAACCAGGACATAGTTTCGGTGCTTGTGGAGGAATTCAGGGGAAGCTCCCCCAATGCCGTTAAGGTCCTTATCGATGAAAGGGATGCCTATATGGCCACAAACCTTTTAAGAGCCGCCGGCAGCGGAGGAAAGAAGATCGTCGCTGTTGTCGGGGCAGGTCACAGGGCTGGTATCCAACGCTATTTATCATATCCGGAGGAAATACCAAAAGTAGAGGTAGTTGAGGATACACCTAAGAAAAGGTTCAGTCTCATCAAACTATTCGGGATCCTAATGCTGGCTATTCCCGTCATGGCTTTTGTATTGCTTATCATTTCAGGGGTTTCTCTCAAGACCCTTGGTATAGTATTTGCTTTCTGGTTCCTGATAACGGGTGCATTGAGCGCTCTGGGTGCATTGATAGCAAGAAGCCATCCTTACTCAGCACTGATAGCTTTTATGGTCGCATGGATGACAACTCTCAATCCCGCAGTGGCTGCAGGGTGGTATGCAGGTATCAAGGAAGCACAGTACCGCAACCCTACTACACACGACCTGAAGCGTCTCATTGAAGCAGAATCAATAAAAGATATGATGCAGAACAACTTTTTCAGGGTCTTGCTGGTGACTAGTCTCACAAATCTGGGAGCTATGGTCGGAAGCCTTTTGGGCGCTTATCTGATACTGCATACTTTAGGTATTAGCCCCGTAGAGTTCTTTGAATCGGCTTTAAGTGCAGGCCTTGCGACAATAGGCTTCTAATTTATTCTAACTATTGCCAGATCCATCCTGCGACCCTCAGGAAATGATTCAGACAGGAATAAGCGCCGGACTCAGTGCTCTGGGACTGGGATAAATAATTAAAATAGAAAAGAAAAAGACCTCATACGAGGTCTTTCAGGTGGAACTGGAACTTTCCGAGCTTGCCGCCATAGTTTCCTGCGGTGATCTTCTTGACACCGGGGATGGTGGTAGCTGCCTTGATACCGATCTGCATTGCCTTCTTTATTGAGGTTTCGTCAAGGCCGTTGATGACCAGCTCGAACACTGCCTTCACATCAGCGGGGATCTCGGTACCTTCAACCTTGTCCCTGATGGTGGGGCAGAACTTCTCGTTGGCTGTTGCCTTCATGAACTTGGCGTATTTATGGGAGCCTGCCTTGGAGCCGCTGGCAACGATGCCTCCGGGGAAGGGGGTGATGGTGCCTTCAAGTTCCTTGATGGTGTCCACCGCGATCTCTGCGGCTGTGAGCGCGGTCATCTGGCTGTCACCGAAGATGAAGAAGTTGCCGCCTGCGATACCGGGTATTGCGCCGATGTTCTCCTCGACCAGGAAGTCCCCGCCCATGATGGGGATGCTGTGCATCTTGCGTCCTGCGATCTCTTTCACAGATTCCATACCGTCACCGAAGAACTTCAGCTTGAAGCCGACATTGAACTGCTTCTCAGCCGCGGGGAGGCCGTTGAAGACTGCGGTTGTTGGCGCTGTGAGCACACACTGCCCGAGACGCTCAAGAAGCTGGTGTTCCAGTGCATCGTATCCGAAAGTGCATATCTGGATATAATATCCCGGCCTTCCATCAGGTGTTTCCTGAGGGCTTGCATATCTCTCGATGCCTGCTTCGGCCGGGCACATAATAACAGATGTACCGAATCCTGTTGCTTCCAGTGCTGCAACCTCTGCCCAGCGCTTTGTTGCCGCTGTGATGAGCACTCTTGCGATCTTGATCGAAAACGCTTCAGCAAACGTATCTTCTATTTCTACTCCGTTGATTTCCATAATGATCCCTTTTTAGAATTAGACTACAGCATATTAGAATACAATCGCAGTACATATATTCTTCGAGAAGCCGGGTTCATCTTCCGCCCGAATTATTGTAGGTCTTCTCAAAAAGTGCGAACATTTCCCTGTCAATTTCCCTGTATTTACCAAGTTCGAAAACAGCCTTGTTGACAAATATAGTGAGTTTATCCTTTTGCGACAGACCCGCAAGAGCTTTAGAGGACAGGGCGGTTGACTCCACCATTTGCTCCTTTATAGAGGCTTCACACACCTGCGCGAGCGCACTCACCGAGAACGAAGCTTCCTCGTCAAGATCCTTGTCAGCTGCGCACACACAAAAATATTCAATATGTTCAATAACATCAAACATTTTCTCATCAGAATGTTTTCTTGCGGCAGTAATACCTATATCTTTCAGGCAGCCTGCAACTTCAAGATAGGAGCTCTCACCGAATATGTCGCCTATCTCCCTTAATGCCGCAACGGCTTTCTGCAGTGCATCATTCTTTTTCTTGTCAGGTGATTCCTGAACAGTCCTTATGCAGATGTCCCGGAGAGCCAGGATTATCTGTTTCTCAGCATTCTCAAGCCTGTTCTCCTTGATCGCGATCGCGACCTTAACAAGGGACTTGCGCACATGCTCAAGTGTATAGATGTCTTTGTTTGAGGCGGCATCCAGAGCTATCACCTTCAGGAGACTGATAGACTCTTCAACAGGTCCTATCATCTTCTTCCTTGCGGCCGTCTGGCCTACCCTGCCTGCAGATATTGCAAACTCATGCCCGGGAGTGAAAACCGAGCCATCACCCAAGGCATTATAAACATCTTTTACCGTATTTGCTCTTTTGAGCAGGGATAACTTTCCCCTGGAAAGAGCATGATCCCTGACCTTATGAATGTTAAAAAGGCTATGCATGTGTTCTATTATTTGCAGTGTGGCCTTCTCCATATCCTTTTCAGTGTAGTTGCTGCCGATATCCCCGAAAGTATGTATGACCTCGGCAATTACATCTGCTTCCCCTTCTCTCTCTGCAAGGACTCCAAGCCCGTAAAGGTGTGCGCTCAGATGCCTGACTATCAAAGAATTGTTCCCTTCAGACTGCAGCGATCCGGAGGCGAACCTCCCAAGAGCGCGAATTCCATTTACTGCTGTGAGATCATCTTCGTTCCTCAAAGCCCCGCGAATTATATCGATAACAGGATGAAGAGGATCAAAAACAGACTTTCCGCCATCCATCTTCCTGTAATCCTCGTTCATCTCATAGGCATTGAACCCTTTGGTAATATCAAGGAACCTCTGTGTTATCCTCTCGTTATTTAGATGATCGGCAAACAGAAAGCCTGCAACAGAGAGTATCAGGGATGCGCCGGTCATCATCACAATTCCGGTAATACCGGATGCTCCCAGAACATGCAGTATTGACAGGGAAAGTGCAAAAGTTCCCAGAGTGTAGGAAAACATATTTCCCAGAACATCTTTTTTACCCGGGAGCCACAGGCATACTACCCAGATGATCCCAAAAGAGAAGGAAAGTACGATATTACTGTAGAAGTGCTCCATTTCCCTGTTCGTGACCAGGGTGATCATGAACGCAAACTGGATAGCAAGTGCGCTTATGGCCAGGTCTGCACCTACATCCTTTTGGCCTATCTTCATGTTGTTCTTTGCAATAATATCAATGAACAGAAAGACTGCTATGACGCCTATTATCACCACGGTGTCAATAATGTCTGGGATCAGGATCTGCATAGGACTATATCGGTTATTTGTATTTATATATATATTGAAAAGTTATCACTCATCTTCCTGCTTACAGGCTTTCTGCCTTCAATTATGTATCGGTCCTGAAAAAGGATCTGTAAAAAAGATGTGATTTTTTTGTATTACAGGCCTGGATAGAAACCTTTATATAAATTCATCTTGCCGTGAAATCAGAGAGAATATGCTATTGAAACATATTTTCTCATAGAGGGCTTCGGGGTGTCCTTCACAGAAGTGTAAGGGAGCAGTGCCATGCATAAAGGTAATGAAAGTGATCATAAGCTTAATTATAATGGTAATTATAAGGGCAATTACAGGAAAATCACGAGTTCTGACTGGCGTGGAACGATCCTGCTCCTCGTGTCATACTCAGCCTCAATTATGATCGTTTCTTTTCTTTTGTTACCCGACAAATGGTACCTGTGGGCTTTCATGATCGCCCTGGGGACATTCCTTATCATCTCCTGGCACACGAAGAACTTTGCCTATCAATGCCCCAATTGCGGTGAGATATTCGAGATATCTGTTGTTACTGACTTTTTGGGTCCCAATGGCGGCACAAAGAAATATCTCAAATGCCCCAACTGTGGAAAACGTTCCTGGGCCGTGATAGTGGCTAAAAGGAAATGAACAGTCATCCCCCCAGCAGGTTGATCAGGCCTTTTTGAGGCTTACCCAGAAGATGCTGCCTCTGCTCAGAGGATTATCATCGACGCCTGCTTTACCATTATGGAGATCCACTATCCTCTTTACAATAGCAAGCCCGAGCCCGCTTCCTTTTACACTGCCCTTGTCCGCTCTCTTGAATCTCTCGAATATCATCGGTTTGTCCTGGTTGCTGATGCCAGGGCCAAAATCAGTGACCTGTATCCTGCATTCATCTCCAAGATCCTGGATGCTCGCGATTATTCTCTCATTCTCAGGACTATACTTGATAGCATTGGACAGCAGGTTGATAAACACCTCCTCCATAAGCGGATTGACATTAGCGATACATTTGGAAACAGGGTTAAAGACGAGTGTTATGCCCTTCTTCTGGATATCATCCCTCAAAGACCTTATAGCCCTTTCCATTATCTGGACGATGTCCTGCTCTTCAAACTTCACATCAGATACCGATTCCAGTTTAATGAACTTTGCAGCCGACTCCATCATCTCTATCAGTCGTTCGTTATTCCTGTGGACCTTCTCAAGCAGTCTGGCTTTCTCTTTATCATCTTCAAGGATCAGGAGCTCTTCTGTGAATCCGCGGATAATGTTTGCAGGATTGAGAAGATCGTGGGTGAGAATGTCCGTGAAAAGTACTTTCAGTTCAGTGCTGGACTCAAGCTCCCGGGTGTATCTCTGCAGATCTTCTTCATTTTCCCGGCGAGTGATGGATTCAGCAAGTACGTTGGCAACAGATTGCATAAAATGGATATCGTCTTCTGTGAACACTCTGCTCTGTGCGGTATGCACGCTCAGGGTCCCGAAAGGCCTGTCCTTGCGCCCTATAAGCACATCCATCCCGCTTACCAGCCCGTGATCCCTGAGCAGGGAATAGCCACTGAACCTCTCCTTTGTTTCCCTGTCCATGACGACCGCAGGCTCACCGGAGTAAAGGGTATAGCAGAGTATATTCCGGGAATCATCCTGCAGTACCTTAGAGTCCTCATCTTCCTTATCGTCCTCCCATCCCACTCCAGCGATCATGACAGAGTTTCCGGTCTTTTCCTGCCTCATTATCCTGCAGTATTCCACACCCAGGGTCCGTGCGACGAGCCTGACCGCCTCTTCCATGAGACGGTTCAGCTCCTCTCCTGAAAGTCCCTGCTGTCCCAGTCTTGCAACCGCTGCGTGCTGGCATTCCCGCATCTTCAGGACACTCTCGACCTTTTTCCGCTCGCTGATATCTTTGGAATGTCTTACCACCATGACGACATTGTGTCCGTCATCAAAGATAGGGGACAGCTCAACAGACTTTGTTTTTCCGTCAAGGGGATCCTCGATCTCATACTTACGGCACCTGCCGGTCGTCAGCACTTCCAGCATGTAGCACGGCTCACAGGGTGTGGAGCGTTTCATAAGGCAGCTATAGCAGTAAGGATGTCCCTGTTTGTCTCTGGCGGGAACGGAATCACAGTTCTTCCAGTTGCTCATGACGATCCTCATGCTTCTGTCGATCACAACTATGTTATCCTGGACCGATCCCATTACTTTCCTGAGCAGGTCAAGCTGGAAATCCTTTTCTTCTTCGTTTTTTATTTCATAGCCTGGAATATCGATCCCTCTTTGCATTGAACATGTCATTCAATCATTTTGAAAAAGCCTCTCCTGTTTTGTTATTTATATGTATCCATGCAAAAAAAGATGATAATAATAATGATTACCACTTTCATCAGAAGAAACTCAACAGACTTGCTTAAACATCAGTTCAATGCTCTTTAAGCTCACCGCCGCAGAGCTTACAGAATAATGCCTCACGGTCATGCTCGCGGGATCTGCATATGCTGCATTCCTTTGCTGAGCCGGACCTTTTCCTTTGTTCCATAGAAACGAGGCTCATTTCGGATGTAACAATACCGGTAGGAACGGCTATGATGCTGTAGCCCATGATCATGATGACGGATGCAAGCGCCCTGCCGATGGAAGTCCGGGGTACTATATCCCCGTATCCTACGGTCGTCATAGTGATGATGGCCCAGTAAATGCTTATAGGTATGCTTGTGAAACCGTTTTCCTCCCCTTCGATCAGGTACATCAGGCTCCCCATTACAGTTACAAGCGCAAGTACAGTGAAAAGGAATACTGTTATTTTCCTCCTGCTGGCACGCATCGCTTTTATAAGCAGATCAGCCTCGCTCATATACTGCACCAGCTTGAGCACACGGAATATCCTCAGCACCCTTAATATCCTTATCACTAGCAGAAACTGGCTGCCGGGTATCAGGATGCTCATGTAGGTGGGTATCACTGCCACCAGATCCATGATCCCCAAAAGGCTTGTAGCATACCTTCTCCTCACCCTGACGCACATCAGCCGGAGGATATATTCCAGAGTGAAGAGGACCGTGAAGAACCACTCCAGCAGATAGAGCTGCCTGCCATACTCGCTCCTGACAGGAGCGGAGCTATCCAGCATGACGACAAGCACGCTGAGAAGGATGCTTACTATGAGAAGGACGTCAAAGGACTTTCCGGCAGGAGTGTCAGCCTCGAATATGATGTCGTATGCCCGTGCCCTCCAGTTATCACCCGGTGGCCTGTTACCTGAGAGTGCGCCGTCTGCAGATGACATGACCTTAGCCCTCGAAATCGAACAGGCTTTTCTGCCCTGTCCTCTCACTAAGATTGCCGACCATCACTCCGATGCGCCTGAAGTTCATTGTATTCTCGCCGAGGAACTGGCGCATCATCTCCCTGGCAGTATCATGAAGGACCTGCCTGTCAGATACCGGATGGCTCAGGGTCCTGCTCTTTGTGGATGTTTTGAAATTTGAGAAAATGACTGTTACGGTGACAGACCTGAAACCGACCTTGCGTGCCTGCGCCCTGTCCATCACATCATCTGCAAGTTCGGTAAGGAGCGAAAAGACCATCTGCTCATCATGTGTATCATGTTTCAGCGAGGCCATCCTGCCTATCTGGTCGCTTGCAGACCTTTCCCTTACAGGCGTTCCATCTATCCCGGAAGCTGCCTGCCTGAGCCATGTGCCTCTGTTCTTCCCGAACACATTGACAAGCTCCTGTATGTCATGTTCTTCCAGGTCAGCGACTGTCCTGATCCCCATTTCCGTAAGCTTTTCCTCTGTTACCTTACCTATACCCCATAGTTTGCTCACAGGCATGGGCCTGAGGAAATCCTGCACTTCCTCTGCCCTTACAACGGTAATGCCATCAGGCTTGCGGAAAGAGGAGGCCATTTTGGCTATGAGCTTGTTGGGGCCTATGCCCACGGAACATGTGAGATCCTCCTGCCCTTTCACTTCTTCCTTGATACGCATGCCTATCTCCATGGCAAGGTCAAAGTCAGAATTACAGGAGCGGGTTACGTCAAGAAAAGCCTCGTCTATGCTGGTCCTCTCAAAAGTCTCCTCGCTGTCAGCAAAGGAGTGCAGGATTGCCATTACCTTCTTTGACACTTCCTCATAGAATCCCTTGCGGACCGGGAGGAAGATCGCATCAGGCTTAAGGGACCTGGCCTGCCGGCAGGGCATGGCTGCGCGTATGCCTGCTTTCCGGGCGGCATAGTTACATGTGCTCACAGCCCCGCCTTCCTCGCCACGGTTGGAGTACATGCATACAACCACCGCCTTCTCCCTGATAGAGGGGTCCTCGCGTTCCTCTATGGCGGCATAGAAGTAGTCCATATCCACATGGATTATCACACGTTGCATTGCACTTATTTGGGCGGGAAACCTTTTATGGTTAACTCTTTAATTTTATCCCGGCTGGGCAGTTCACAGTATCGTATCCCTGCAGTCCACATACAGAGAGCTGAAGTCCGGCAGCTTGCTTGCAATGGGCTTGGCATAGAGGTAAATATTCTCGAATCGGGGCCTGTGCTGCTTCAATACTTCAAGAATGGGGTCTTTGGGATCCACATAGGTCCCGAAGAACTCGCACTTCGTATCGTACATGATGTTATTGCAGTATGCCAGGATCTCATCCATGGCATCCTCATACCCGTCTTCGAAGGCATGGTCCACTATTGAACGGAACTGAAAGTACTCACCCTCTGCAGGGATCCTTGGCATGGCTTTTACATGCCTGAGCATTCCGAGAACCTTTGACATTACCTTCCAGAGAACGGGTTCCTTCGTATAGGCCATTTCCATCAGCACGGCACTGTCCCAGAAACCGCCGCATGCCACGATCAGCCCGTTTTCCTTGGCAACCAGGAAATTCTCAAGGCCATATCCCGGCATCCTGTTGGCATACTCATGGAAACTCTTGTCCGTAAAGGGCACAAAATGCGTCCTTCCTTCATAATAGCGGTTCAGCAGGTCCACAGCTTCGTGCAGGTCCTTCTCATCGATACGCTCTAGGGTATATTTCCAGTCCGGCTGTTCTTTCCTGTAGGCTGACATCTCACATACCGTTATGTCCTTCTTACGGATGTACCCCATTCTTTCCAGAAGGCCTATCGAGGCCTGGTTAGGTGCATACACATAGCAGTAAATATGGCTTNNACCTGCTCTGCATGTTTCTCAACCTCTCTTATGAGACTTGTGCCTATTCCCCTCCTGTGGAGATCGGGGTGGACCATTACTTCTGCCAGGTAGATATATTGCTCTTCAGGAGAGTGTTTTACCGTCCATCCAACCCAGCCTGCGGTCCGCCCCTCATCTTCGGCGACCAGTATCTGCCAGTTGTCATAGAGTTCATATCTTATTGTTATATCCGGTCCCTTGTCAACTGCCATTGCAAGTTTTTCATTGCCCTGCGGACATAACCTTTCGATGCTTAGAAGGATCCTGTTGTCCTCTTCCCTGAAAGGTCTGATCTTTATCATACGATTACCCCCGTGATCTCGGTACAGAATGCGAAACCTATTCCGGTAAAATAGAGAAAGGAATAATTTCTCCCTAAATAAATCTGGAATCTGAAAGATATATACTTTATGGGAATTTATGTTATTTTTTCTTCCGTCCCTGTATCTGCAAGGGCTGTGCTCAGATACCTCTCCCCCGTGTCAGGCAGTATGACCACGATGAGCTTCCCCTTATTTTCCTCCCTCCTGGCAACCTCCAGGGCTGCATAAAGGGCTGCACCGCAGGATATCCCGCAAAGTATACCCTCCTTTTTCGCAAGCTGCCTGGCGGTCTCAAAAGAATCTTCGTTGCTGACCCGGATTATCTCATCGACGATGTCCATGTTCAGGACCTCCGGGAGAAAACCGGCGCCAATGCCCTGTATCTTATGAGGCCCCGGTTTTCCGCCGGAAAGTACCGGTGAATCCTTCGGCTCCACTGCAACTGACTTAAAAGCAGGCTTGCGGGACTTGATGACCTCCGAAACTCCAGTAATGGTCCCGCCGGTACCGACACCCGCCACCAGGATATCCACAGCCCCATCCGTGTCGTTCCATATTTCCTCGGCGGTGGTCCGACGATGGATCTCAGGGTTCGCAGGGTTTATGAACTGGTGCGGTACGAAGGACCCGGGGTTCTCTACCTCCAGTTCTTTGGCTTTCTCAATAGCTCCAACCATTCCTTTCGGACCCGGAGTGAGCACGATTTCAGCGCCCAGCATTTTCAGGATCTTCCTTCTTTCTATGCTCATCGTCTCAGGCATTGTAAGTATCAGGCGATATCCTCTGGATGCACAGACAAATGCCAGACCGATGCCTGTATTGCCTGATGTAGGCTCAATGATCACCGTATCCTTGTTGATCAGCTCCTGCTTTTCGGCTGTCTCTATCATGCTGAGGGCAATACGGTCCTTGACAGAGCCAAGCGGGTTAAAAGCCTCAACCTTTCCCACAACTGTTGCATAGCAGCCTTCAGTTATCCTGTTCAGGCGTACAAGCGGCGTGCGACCAACCGTTTTTGTAATGTCATTATATATTTTCCCCATCTTACCAGTCCCTGCAGTTATCAATTATCAGTTCTCATTTGCTCCTATTCGCTACTCAGTTCCAGGATATCGTTATCCCGGGAGAAAGATCAGTGCTTTTCTTTAAAGATGAGCCGGGGCTCCTCAATTATCACCTTTGTGTCCGGGGGGACCGATCTGGTGATCCATACGCTTCCGCCGATCACCGAACGCGCTCCAATGACAGTATCCCCTCCCAGTATGGTGGCATTGGAGTATATTATCACATCGTCCTCTATCGTAGGATGCCTCTTCTTCCCTCGGATAAGCTCTCCGCTCTCGTCCTTGGGGAAGCTGAGCGAGCCCAGGGTAACTCCCTGATAGATCCTCACATTGTTCCCGATCTCGCAGGTCTCCCCGATAACCACTCCTGTACCATGGTCGATGAACAGCGCCTTACCGATCTTTGCTCCCGGATGGATGTCAATGCCCACAACGCTGTGAGCGTACTCGGTCATGATGCGCGGAAGTATGGATATTCCCTGCAGATGCAGTTCATGGGCTACCCTGTAAACTGTAAGGGCGAAGATCCCCGGATAGCTGAAGATGATCTCGTCATAGCTCTTGGCCGCAGGGTCCCCGTCATAGGCGGCCCTGACATCCGATGCCAGCAGTGAGCGTATCATGGGAATCTTTTCCAGGAAGGCTATTGTTTCTGCCTGCCCGCGGTCGATGCACTCCGAGCAGTTCTCTTCGTACTTTTTGCAGTCGTGGATGATACTGTTACTTATCTGATCCGAAAGCTGTTCAAAGAGCTTTGTTATCTCGCTTCCAAGATGATAGTGCAGGTTGTTCCTGTCAAGGGTCTGCTCCCCGAAATAACCGGGAAAGAGGATATCTTTGACCAGGCCGATTATTTCGATCATTGATTCCCTTGAAGGGATGATCGCCGCATCCACATGATCAAAGCAGTTCCTGTCAGAGCAGCTGTCAACAACTAAATCAACTACGCGTGGTATGTGGGAACGATACCTGTTGTCTACCAGCGCTCTCAGGATAGCGCATCTTTTCTGTTCTGTTTCTGATCCGTTGACCATGTTCCTGCCTGCCATGATTATATTACCCTGATAGGTAACTATCAGTGTAGTATATTATAATGTTAACGCTGTTAACATCTATAGAACACTTGACCTGATCTGTCTTCCTTGCAATTATAAGCACACTTTTAAGCTGTACCCACGCAGCCCCATATATCCAATATTGGTAACTGCATTTAATAATTTTGAATTATCTCTGGACATAATCAAATCCCACTTTCATTGCGATTTCCGCCCTTGCAAGTTCCTGGCCGAGATAAGCAGCATGATTGAGTGTGCTTACCCATCCGTACTTAATGAGCATCCGGTAGATAGACTGTGCATCGCGGCCTTCAATTATCCTGAGCAACTCCTTGTCATAGGAATAGTGCCTGGCCAGGATGCTCATCCTGTCGGGCACAGGAACTATCACAAAGTATCCTGCACCGTCAAGCTCAAGCTTTTCAGGCTCTTCTGCCTGGATAACAGGGACATCAGTAATATCCGTATCCTTCCCATCCCTTTGAGTTTTGTTGCTCTCATTTTTCACATTATCACCTTGGAGCTGAACCGTATGCAAGCTCTTTTTATCATCCGTCAGGATGCCAGCGCCGCATGTGTTCTGCATGTGTGTTCAGGTACGCTCCCTTTTCATAGAACCTGTCATAGAAGTCAGGGTCCAGATGATGCGCCTGGAGGTAGGGCAGGACAAAAATGCTGGGCACTGTTCCCGGAAACTTGCCGAAGGTATCATAGATATACTGGGCCTGAAGAGCCGCACATTGCCTGAAATGCTCATCCGGGACCTGCGCACTGCCGCGCACCTTTGGAGTATCCCTGTAGTAACCTGGCGTCTCTGGATCGAATGGCCCGTCGACGCCGAATTTCCTCTCCATCAGGGCATCCACTGCCTGGCGCATATTGCGATAGTGAGGCGGGGTAAAGCCTTCAAAAACACCTTCAAGTCCCGTAGGATTCGGGAGAGGCCAGCGCTCATCGGTATCGTACCTGAACCCCAGTCCTTTTACTCCGGGGTCCCCGCTTGCCCCGAGAACGGAGTAAGGGTCTATGCCATCGAACATCCATCCTCCAAGACCCATGGCCTGCAGCATCAACATGCCTGCATAGCATGAAATGCTCAGTTCGGCTGTCAGTTCGCCAAGGGACCACATCTCCAGGAAAGTGACGGGATAGGGCGCCTTTACGTCCACGATGTCTGAGAACTGCTCAATTCCGTCTATCTGTTTTCCGTTCACGTCATCATAAAAACAGACACCGTTCTGCACGTAGTAGCATATGCCTGCAAGAACATGCTGGGCAAGGTCTCCCACTGGGATGGCCAGTGTGCTGCCCGGATGATTGGCGACCCAGGTATTATGCGCTTCCACATGGGGTGTCTCGGGAGGCAATTCCAGGCGGCCGTCATATATTTTATGTACGCGGCTGCGGTGTGCTTCCATAAGCTCATCCGGACTGAACGTGCCCTCATCCGTTCTTTCAGCCATTGCAGGCGCATCCCTTGTTCTGAAGATGTACACACCTTCGTCATCCGTAAAGAACAGTTCACTGGTATGGAACCCTGCTGCCGATGGAAATGTCCTGCCCCCGGCAGTACAGGCGTAATTTGAAAGATGCGGTGCGTACCGCTGCGCCCGCATGATAAGGTTATGCCAGCCTGTGTTCCCTCCCATTGCTGTGAGCACTACCATCTGCTCGGTCTCTGACAGCGGCATTGCCTTATGTGCAGATGTGTACCTGAAGTAGCCGTCAGGTATCGACGCCCCCATGAAGAAGCGACGCGCCCTTCTCCCAAAAAGCGCATCTGAAAGCCTGAAGTTCAATACATCCTCAAAGCCTGGTGGAAATTTACCTGTACCCCCCACAATTGTTCCTCCTCGGTAAGTCCTCAGTTAAGTGTACCATACATGAAAGGATCCCTGCATAGCAGTGTCACTCAAGCGTATCCCCTGGATGATATCTGATCCCTTTCCCCGTTGAAAGTTGTCCTGCATAGGATTTATGATTTATGGAAAGTGCTTGAAAGTGGTCAGGAAGTGAGTGAGAAGTAATCCGAAAGCTGTCACTTGATACAGTAGAAGCCTGCCTGCATGTAGGAGTACCAGAACAGTTCCACGGTCCTGAATCCCGTCTCTCTCAGCAGTCTGAGATGTTCCTCAACGGTTATGGGGAAGTATTCAGTGCCAAACCGCTGCAGATGCGTTCCTATCTCCTCTTCGCTCCTGCCACGCTCTGACTGGAAATCACCCCAGTACCGCTTTCCTGTAATGATACCCTCCTCTGTCAGCGGCCTGATATTCTCGAAGGTGATGAAGATACCGTTCTCTTTCAGCAGTTCGTAACATACCCTTACAGCTTTGGCCCTGCTCCCGTTGTCAAGGTAATGATGGCACTGGATAGCGGTGATGACATCCGGCTCTTTGTCAAGCTTCCGGGAGAACTCCTGGGTCGGGGAAGCTTCCAGGAAATGCAGTTTTTCAGGGCTGTATGATGACAGCTTTTCCCGGGCCTGCTCCAGCATGTCTTCTGAGGGGTCCAGCAACAGGAACCTTGTATCCGGGAACTGCTCAATGGCCCTGATGACAAGCGAGCCGGTCCCGCACCCTGTATCCAGCCAGACCTTCGGGGCGGATGGCAGCGACCTGACAAGGTTGATGGTCTCCTGGTGGAAGGATGAGTAATAGGGAAGAACAGAGGATATCTTTGTGTCGTAATCCTCGGGGAGATGAAGTGTTCTATTTTCTGAGGATTCTGTTAGAGACATGTACAAAGTTGGACTATTTTCTTCTTTATATTTCCTTTGCAGAAAGTCTATCATCGATGTTTATTTTCTCTTTTGAGAATTTTTGAAGCAATTGTTCTAAATTCGGCTCAGTATAATACTATATTCTGCTAAAAACTTCATGGTCTTTTAAAAAGGATAAAGCCCCAAAGTGTTAGTTGCTAGCGAAAACACAAAGCGGATGATTAGTGTTTTGTTCCTGCTAAGATATATGGAACTCTCATTAAATTTTCTATTTGATGGCATATTGAAAGAGTATCTGAACACAGATTATAGAAATATCGTCGAACTTTTGATTTCTTCTCTTAAATCCTATTTTTTGATTATTCTACATTTTAAATATTGCCTATCTATTTGCAGGTAGATATTTATCGTATTAGTCTTATTCAAGTACTTATAAGAAACAAGGAACATGTGGATCTATATGACAGATATGAACCCTACCAATCAACAGATACTACACTATGCAAGACACTTTTTGCAATGCCGGGGTTATAATGGATTTAGCTATAAGGATATTTCCCAGAAACTTGGGATAAAAAACGCTTCGATCCATCATTACTATCCCAAGAAAGAAGATCTGGTTGCTGCCTTGCTTGAAGAGGGAAGAAAGAACTTTGCCACGTCTATTGCCCAAATAGTGGAATCCGGAGGGTCTGCCCGCGAGCAGCTTCAGTATTATTTCAATCGTGCATTGCAGGAGTTCGATGAAGGTAAATGTATCTGCCCTCCAGGCTCAGTGATCATTGGTTTTGAAGAACTTCCAGAGGAAGTTAAAAACCAAAATCTGCTGCTACTGGATCATATACTTGACTGGATCACCAATGTTCTCAGAACCGGCCTGGAAAAGGGGGAATTCAATTTTTCAGACCCGGTCGAAGCACATGCGGAAGAGGTAGTCGAAACATTGATGGGGGCCAGACTATTATCCAGTATCAAAGGTAGAAAAACACTTGTGAGAGCAATTTCCTCGATCAAATCTGGCCTTGGATGGAAGGATTGATTTTTTTATCCACCCAGAACCTACTTATATGCAGGTAGACATGTTCTCTTTAGCATATTAATTTTAGCCCGAAAGAATCGAAACTAGCAGGATGCATAGAAATGGAGGAGATTTGTAATGCCCGTTATGAGTATAATTTCATGTAAGATAATGCAGGATGAAATCGTCTGGCTTTTTACCAATGACTCTGAAATTAATAAAATCGTAATCGTAGAAAACGAAAACATTTCTGAATTTACAGAAAAGCTTGATGAACAGCGTGTCTCTTATGAGATTACACCTGTTGAAAATTTACAATCGGTTCTTGAAATTGTTGAGACGAACAAATTCACTGTTGTAGTTTATATCATGGAGCTTGGACTTCATGCAGTACCAAAAACACTGAAATCCGAGGTCTACCAGAGTATTAGAGAAATGATACCATTCTCCGATGGGATACTCCTTTTTTATGGTCTTTGTGGTAATGTCCTTGGCAAGGTGGAGGAGGATTTCTGCCTGGAAAAAGATGGTTGCATAGTAAGGATATTGAGAGATGATGTAAGAATTGTAGATGACTGCATAGGAGCTACGGTTGGCGGTGGAGTTAATTATCTGAAGTTGCTTAAAGCCCACAGTAAAGAACCTGCTTTCTTCTTCACTCCCATGTATGCCAGTTCATGGAAAGAACTTCTAGGCTTTGCTAAATATCATGCTGACCCTGAAAAAGCGTTCAAGATGGCAAAAATGGTCAATGATCTGGCAGGATATTCAAGGGTTGCAAAAGTCAATACAGGCCTGACATATGTGAAAGATATCGACGCAAAGATCGAGGAATACGCCAATTTGTTTGGGTACAGTACCTTCGAGGTCAGTGGTAATCAGGAGATTTTCGAGAAATGTTACGGCTCGATAAAGGATGAAATAAAGAACAAAACTATGTAAAAGATAATTATGCCAGTGTTAAGTATAATTGCCTGCGAGATGCTCGAAGATGAATTAGTTTATGTTCTCTCAAAAGACCTTGAAATTAAACACTTGTTTATAGTAGAGAACAGAAATAGTTTCAGATTTGTACAAAAACTCAAGTCTGAGAATCTCAGGCCTTTTGTGTTTTCTTCTGATAGGGTATACTCTCTCGTTTTAGAAAGCAATAGAAGTTCACCTGATATTCTCATGAGGATGTTTTCAAAGATTCCAGTCTTCAGGCAAATATGCGATTTGTTAAATCGAAAGAAACAACCGGAATTAACGGTTGTTGTGAATCTTCTAAGAAAAGATTTACATTCTGATATTGATCATCTGCAATCTGAAGTGTATCTAAACGCCAAAGAAATTTCAAAGATCTCGGATGGCATCCTTCTGTTCTATGGAAAATGTGGCTATAGTTCTGAAAAAGCGCAAGCTGACATGCAAAAGCTTGATTGTCCTGTTTATTTTCTGAGAGATCATGGAAGAAGCATTGTTGATGACTGTGTTAGTGTAGCACTTGGAGGAAATGAGATCTACACAAAAACAATGTTACTTGGGAACGGCAGAGGGGCCATATATGCAACTCCTATGTGGCTTTCCAGCCTGAATGAAACTGATTACAGGTCTACTGTCTCTTATAAAAACGTCAGTAAATATCTCAGCAGTCCGATGTATAGTCTTCTTTTTAAGATTAACAATCAAAACTATAAAGATAATAACTTTCATAGAAATGCTTCTGAATTTGCAAAGATTTTTAATATGGAGACTATCAACGTTGAAGGAACAATGGATGTAGCTATCAATTCATACATCGAAGCTAAAACAAATATTCGCAAAAACATAGGACAATAAGGATAAAATATCCAATTATCAACTATTTTCAGAAAGAATGTTCTTGCTGCGTAACAATTCCTACGAACATAATTTAGCCTTTGCTTAGGCAATACTATGCAAAAATCACATAGGTAAAACTATGTAACATAATCTTTTTGAATATTGCGCAAAAATAGTTCAAGTAACAATCTACTTTCGGATGTTCTGATATTGTACTCACCAGAAACACCAGATAAAGATCAGTTAATGGAGAATTCACTCCGGCTCATGTGGGGGAGGACTGGCTAGGGAACAGTTTGCATAATAATTCTTTATTAATAGGATAAGAGGAGGATTTTGATGTTATACAGGAAAATGCCGGGAAACGGGGATGAGCTTTCCATACTGGGTTTTGGTGCCATGCGCCTGCCGGTCAGGAAGGACGGGAGTATCGATGAGGGAAAAGCTACGCAGATGGTCCGCCATGCAATAGATAACGGTGTCAATTACGTGGATACTGCATGGCCTTATCATATGGGGGAAAGTGAGCCATTCCTCGGGCAGGCACTTGCGGACGGATACAGGGAGAAGGTGAGACTTGCCACAAAACTGCCCCAGTGGATGGTCAAAAGCCAGGAGGATATGGACCGATTCCTCAATGCCCAGCTTGAGAAACTGAATACCGGCCATATTGATTATTATCTCATCCACAGCCTGGTGGGCAGCAGCTGGAAGACTGTCCGGGACCTGGGCGTTGCAGGCTTTCTTGACAGGGCCAAAGCCGACGGGCGCATCATCAATGCAGGTTTCTCATACCACGGTGCTGCTGAGGATTTCAGGGAGGTTGTGGATGGCTATGACTGGGACTTCTGCCAGATCCAGTATAACTTCCTGGACGAGCATATCCAGGCAGGCCGGGAAGGGCTTGAGTACGCCGCTTCCAGGGGTCTCGGTGTCATTATCATGGAGCCTCTGCGGGGTGGAACCTGGCAGATCCGGTTCCTGCAGAGATCCGGGATATATGGAGCGGGGCCGATGTCAGGCGCAGCCCCGTGCAGTGGGCCCTGCGGTGGGTATGGAACCACCCGGAGGTCACAGTCGTGCTTTCAGGTATGACCGAGCCCTGTCAGGTCGAGGAGAATCTGAAGGCGGCAGAGGAAGGCCTTGCCGGTTCCCTGACCGGGAAAGAGCTGCAGCTTGTGGAAAAGGTCGCAAGCAGGTACAGGGAGCTCACACAGATCAACTGCACAGGATGCAGGTACTGCCTGCCCTGTCCCAAGGGAGTCGATATCCCTGCCTGCTTTGAGATATACAATAACCTGCATATGTTTGGCGGAGAGGACCGGCTGATGATAATGTACGTGGCAAAACTGGGAGGCATACTCAGGGGAGCCGAGACGAATTTCGCATCGCAGTGTATCAATTGCGACGAGTGCCTGAAGGCCTGTCCGCAAAACCTGCCGATACCTGAACTGCTGGAGAAGGTATCGGAGAAATTCGAAGGTCCGGGCCTGGGAGAGAGAATGGAGTTTGCAAGACAGCTGTTTGCAGATGACAACTTTTAGGCTCGCTGAGGTCTGATCAGGTTGTATTTGCTCAAGCTTTTATACTTCTCACAATATACAACATTAAGTATAGAAACCTTGCAGGTAGATACTCTTGATAACCGTAAAGAACCTCTCAAAACATTTCGGCAATACAAAGGCTGTAGACGATGTAGACCTCGAAGTTAAAAAAGGGGAACTGTT
>DANZ01000062.1:38495-46106 GCA_002501695.1 Methanolobus sp. UBA474
CTTACGGGTATAGTCCCGGAGCAGGAAAATCCCCCGAGCTTCCTTACGGCGGAAGAGTACCTGTATTTTGTTGCAAAGATCAGGAAGCTGGAGAATTTTGAAAAACAATGTGACTGGTGGTTCTCCTACCTTGACTTTGCGGAACAGAGGGATGTGCTCTGTAAGGACCTTTCCAGGGGCACAAGGCAGAAACTGATGCTGGCACAGGCCTTCCTGCATGAACCCGAACTTGTGGTGATCGATGAGCCTCTCATCAACCTCGACCCGCTCATGCAGCGCAGGGTAAAGGATTACCTTAAAGGTTATGTGAAAAAAGGCGGTACCGTGCTCATATCCACCCATATCCTGGAAATCGCCCGCGAAATATGCACCGGTATGGCTATCATATATAAAGGAAAACTGGTCTTCTCAGGCAAAATGGACGACCCTGTGATCGGTAACAGACCGCTGGAAGATTTCTTCCTTGAGCTTGTGAGCTGAGGTGTCCTGAATGCTTGAACTGTTCAGGAACATGATTAAAGAGGAGTGGCGCATGCACTCATCCTTCTTCGGCAACAGGGGTTTTGCCCTCTTCCCGGTTGTCATAACAGCGGTCTCAATGCTGCTCTCATTATCGATGGTAGTGTTCGGGAGAATAATAATCCAGACGGAAGTGCTGCTGGGCCTGCACTATCTTTTCCTTTTCATGGGCTCCATGATCGGAGGATTCGGGCTGATGGGCAGGGAGATCATGGACAGGCGCTTCGGGCAGATAAGCCTCCTGGCCTATTGTTCAAGGACACTTCCCGTATCTGAAAGGGTTATTTTCTCCACTTTCATCGTAAAGGACGTCATTTACTACTTTTTCCTGTATGCGTTACCCTTTACTGCAGGATTTGTGGCAGGTGCGGTCCTCATAGGATGGCAATACCCATTCTTCATGCTCCTGACAACACTATTTATGTCATTTTGTATCGGCCTGTCCCTGATATTTCTCCTGTCGACCATTTATGCTAACCTGGGCAAGAAGGCACTTTTCCTGTTCCTGCTGATACCGGGAGTGTTCCTGGCCATTTTCCGGAGCTTAAGTATTTTCAACCTGTACGCACTTCCTCCCCTGACCTTTTACCTGGAACCTGCAGCGGATATGTTCATCATATGTCTTGCACTCGCTCTGTTACCTTCGATAATATCCATTATCTTTCTCAAGGTGGATTATCCTCAGTCGCAAGAACACTATTCCAATAGTTTTGTGAAGATAGCCGGAAAGCTGGGGTCCTATGCATATTCGCATTTCATGGCCAAGGACTGCCTTGATCTCAGCCGCAGTGAAGGAGGCCCCGGGAAGATCGTATTCTCTTTACTGGTGCCTGTCGCTCTTGTGTGGCTGTTCCTGCCTCAGCTGTTGAAAGTGGTTCCCGGGATGGACATACTTGTGGTCTTTGCAGTGGTTGTGGGAATGATGGCCTCGACCATGTACAACTGGCTCACTGAATCCGATATGTTCAGCTCCTATTCTTTCCTGCCCCTGACGGTGCCTGATGTGATGAAAAGCAAGCTTAACAGTTATTCACTGCTGAATGTTGTGCCCTTTGCAGTGGTCCTGCTTGCTGTCCTTCAGGCCGGCAGGCTGCAGGATATCTTCCACATAGTCCTGGTGTTCACTGCCGTGTCGATGTACGTGGTCTCAGTGACCGTTTACCTGACAGGTCTCAATACTTCCTTCACGCTGTACAGTGCCGGGACATTTACCACCTATCTGCTGGCCATAGGCCCTGTGGCGCTGGGTCTTATTATCCTTGCACAGGTGAACTTCCATTTTGTACTTGCATCCGCGGTGCTGGTGCCGGTGGCAATATATGTGCTCAGAGCAAGCTTTAGGAAGTGGGATGGCCGGGAAGTCTGAGGCATAATACCTGATCTCATCCTGCAGAAGTCAGCAAAGGATAAAGCAAATATGTAGCCATCATAATTTCTGGAAGCTGTTGATGACAGGAAAGGTAGTTAATCAGAAATCTATATTATATTTATTTCTGCAGTTCTTTTATCTTGCTACCAGTACCGTGCATCTGGCTTTTTTGACAACTTCCAGTGCCACACTTCCGAGTTCTGGATTAATTTCACTTTCGCCTTTACTTCCAATTACAAGGGTGTGCACGTTATATCTTTCAGTGGCATCAAGTATTGCCTTTGCAATAGCACTGGCACGTGCTCCCTTCTTCGACATCGTCTTCATGCTGACACCCATCAGAACCTTGTGGATCTTGACCCCCATCTGAGCACCGGCATCTACAACCTCTTTCAGCACCTGTTCTCCCTTAGCGATCAATTCCTCTCGTTCCGAGTCTTTGTTTGCGACAGCCACGTACATTGCAGCCATGCTGATATCATATGACTTTGCTATTCTCATAGCAGCAATCTCCGCCTTCTTTGCCAGTTGTGACCCATCAGTTGCCACAAGTATCACATATTTCATATTTTTCCCTCATTTTTTCTTTGTTTTCTCTGCAAGTTTATCAATAGCCATCATAATTCCAAATATCACAGCCTGTGGTCTTGGGGGGCATCCGGCGATGTAAACGTCCACAGGCAAAAATTTGTCTACGCCTCCTCCACTTGCATATGTGTTGCCAAATATTCCTCCATTGCATGCGCATGATCCCATAGCAGCCACCAGCTTTGGTTCAGGGGTGGCCTCATATGTTTTCAGAAGGGCAAGTTCCATGTTCCGACTAACAGGTCCTGTCACAAGAAGCATATCTGCATGGCGGGGAGATGCTACTATGTGCATACCGAAACGTTCTATGTCATAGATCGGGTTTGTAAGAGCATTCACCTCAACCTCGCATCCATTGCATGAACCCGCATGTACTTCCCGTATACTCAGAGACCTGCCAAAGGTATTCTTTATTTTTGAATGAAGGCGCTGCCCCATAATCTCGGTTTCTTCATCAACCTTCGGTTTCCCTCCGACTTGTAGTAAAAGGTTCTCTCGGGTCTTTGATGCCAGTTCATATTCTTGCGTGAGTTTGATAGCGCCATTTGTGCACACCTCTTCACACCTTCCGCAAAATATACATCCATCGCAGGCTAACGTAAGGATATTTTCGTCACTCTCCTTTTCTCTAGTGAGCTGTATCACTCCTGCCGGGCAGACATCTACACAATCTCCGCAAAAGGTACATCTATCAGGATCAATATTAGGTTCGCCACGAAACCCCACAGGTGCAATAGCCTGTTCTTGGGGATATCTTGTTGTCACAACTCGTGTCTGAATGGTCTTTTTAAATATTCGTAACATTCTATCACTCAAATGTCATTACCTGAATATGATAGGCTCAAGCTCTTATTTATCAGGGGGAAATCGGGTATGATATTGTCAAGTACGGCATATTCGATTGCAAGCCAGTTACAAAAGGACGGGTCTCTCACTTTGCACCTTTCTATCTTCCCATCTACGATCATTAGCCAGTAAAGCATCTCGCCTCTTGGCGCTTCTGTATATCCGAGGGCATGTCCGGAGGGAACATACCCAATATCGACCTTTATAGGAGCGCCGGCAAGTTTTTCTAATGCTTGCAAAGCCTGGCGAATAATACCAAATGACTGAAATACTTCTTCAGAGCGTACACTAGTCCTTGCATACACATCTCCTCCATCCTGCACAGAAACATCAAAATCAAGATCCGAATATGCTGCATACGGATGGTCACGCCTGATGTCCTTGTCAATGCCGGATGCGCGCCCTGTTGGCCCCACAACGTTCAGTGCTTTTGCAATATCATTATAGATGTATCCTGTGGTTTCAATTCTGTCAACAAGCGAAGGGCTATCAAAGAGAAGATCTATCAACTCCTTGAATTCATGCTCAAATGCTGAAAGCTTTGCTACAATGTCAGAAATGTTTTTGATATCACGTCTCATACCACCGGGTGTAACCATCCCGCGCAGTAGCCTGCTTCCTGTGGTCTTTTCATTTAACTGCATTATATTTTCTTTTAGAATGTTGGCATATGCAGAACCTACAGAGAAGCCTGAATCTAATGCAATTCCTCCAATAGCACCCACATGATTATAAAGACGTTCAAGTTCAAGCAGGATAGTACGTATATATTTTGCACGGAGTGGGACCTCAGCACATGCTATCTTTTCAACTGCCTGGCAAAACGCAACAACATGGGCAACAGAGTTGTCTCCAGATACTCGCTCTGCAAGAAATACTGCTTTATCAATAGAGAAATTCTCAAACAGCTTTTCGATTCCTTTATGCGCGTAAAAAAGGCGTATCTCCAGGTTGATGATAGGTTCGCCAGCCACACTGAATCTGAAATGTCCAGGCCCTATGACTCCGGCATGTACAGGTCCTACTAATATCTCATAGACACCTTCTCCTTCTACTTTCTTGTACTCATATGTGCCTTCCACACGAGGGGGTTTAGATCGGAGGTCAAAATCCTTTCGAAGTGGGTACTGGCCATGTGGCCAGTCCTCGAACATGATCAATCTTCTGGGGTCAGGGTGTCCTTTTGCAATCAGACCAAACATGTCCTGTATCTCACGCTCGTACAGGTTAGCTGCCGGAATCTTGTGTGTGATAGATTGGAATTGTGGTTTTTCGAGATCTGTCTCTATATTTATCTGTATTATTATGAAATTATCACTTAGATCCATGGAAAACACGTACTTTATTGTAAAAACGCCATCCGATATTCTCTGGTCTGTTCCAAACATCATGACCAGTTGGGCACCAAGATGGTTGTAGAAATGATTGCAGATCTCTAAAGCTGCATCTTTTTTCACGGAGAGGTATATTTCATTATTCGATGCAGTTTCACTGATTATCTGTGAGCCAAACTTCTGTCGGATCTTTATGACGGCAGCCATAATATCGGTTGAATCTGAATTTTCCTTCATTCCATCACCTCACAACATCCACAACTTGCATTATCATATCAGAGAACTGTGGTGGAATGTAAACTCCTGTTACGGTTATCAGTACTATGAGTATCAGCATTGCACCAAGTGACCACCGGCTTACATCTCCAACCGTTATGCCTTCCGGTGGCTTTGAGAAAGCCATCCGGTTTATATGGTTGAAAAAACCGACAAATATCGTTATTATGAACAAGAGAACCAGGACCGAAGTAAGGATATAGCCCTGAGAGAAACCTGCTGCCAGTATGGTGAATTCACTTAAGAATATGCTAAAAGGTGGTGAACCTGTAATGGCAAGTCCGCCAATTACGAGCATTGGGCCTGTATATGGCATTGACTTCACAACGCCGCTCACTTCATATATTTTCTTGGTTTCATATTTGTGTAAAATATTTCCTGCCACAGAGAACATCAATGATTTTGTCACTGCATGGTTGAACATGTGAAAGAGTGCTCCAAAAATGCCAAGCACACCCCCAAAACCAAATCCAAGTGCTATTATTCCCATATGTTCCACACTGCTGTATGCCAAAAGCCGTTTGTAATCATCCTGCATGATGATGAATGGTGTTGCAATGCCCAGAGAAAGAAGTCCGAACATGATTAGGAGGTTGCTTGTGAATTCTGTGCCAACGGATGCGGAGGTGATGGTATGGAATCGGATGATACCGTACATTGCACAGTTCAATAACACTCCTGAAAGAAGGGCACTTACGGGGGATGGGGCTTCGCTGTGTGCGTCAGGAAGCCAGGTATGCATCGGGGCAAAACCAACCTTCGTACCATAGCCGACGAGGATGAAAACAAATGCTATCTTCATCAGGGTGGGATCGAATTGATCTGCAATGGCAAGAAGTGATGCCCAGTTCAGTTCACTTCCGCCTTCACCAAGGACCTGTATCGTGGCATAATAGGTGAGGATAGTACCAAATAGTGCAAAAGTTATACCCACAGTGCATATTATCAGATATTTCCATGCAGCCTCAATAGATGTTTTTTTGGTATAGATCGTTATCAGTGGGACTGAGAACAGCGTTGTCATCTCGATGGCTATCCACAGTATAAGACTGTTCGTTACTCCTACCAAAAGCATGGTGAACATAAAAAGATGGAAAAAGACATAGTATATTTTCAGTTTTTTAAGATCAATAACACCATTTTGTATCTCATGCCCCATATAGTCTATCGAGTACACTGATATAATAAAACCTACTAGCGAGACGATCAGTACCAAAAAGGCACTAAAAGGATCTGCAAACAGTATATTTTCCCAGGTGTTAATGGTACCGTATCTAAATACTTCAGAGACCAGTGCTAATCCAAAAATAAGGGTGCATGCAGATCCGATTATACTGATAGTTTCGATCTGTTTTTGTGTCTTTGCGACAATGCCCAACAGGGCCGTAATGATCGGAAGAAGGAGCAAGTATTTTATCATCGTCTCATCCTATCAATGTTCTTAATTCATCTGTATCGGTTGTTTCAAAAGTCTCGTTGATCCTGAACACCACGATACCCATTACGAGTACGCCTACAAGCACATCGAAGAATATTCCAAGTTCAACGATCAGTGGCATTCCCGAGGTGAGAGTGATTGTGCCAAGAAAAAGTCCGTTCTCCATGATGAGGATCCCAAATATCTGAGTCAGCGTTTTCTTACGGCTTATCATCATAAAAGGCCCGATGAATATCATTGACATGGACACCGGTAAAGCATTGTTTAACTGAGGCACACTTATGCTGATCGATTGGGCGAGATAATACGAAATTACGAACAACGAGCCTCCGATAAGAAGAGAAGGTGCTATATTGACATAAAGTTCGATCTCTCTTTTTACACCGATTTTCTTGCTGATCATTATGAATATATGTGGAATTAATATTGCTTTTATGATCAATGTGAGCAAGGCCATGATGTATAGCTCGTTCTTTCCTGTGGAATATGCAACAAGAGCCGCAACCAGTGCCAGTAAGAGTGACTGGAATCCAAATATTCGGACACATGTATACAGTCTTTTTGAGCCAAGAAGCATGAATGTGGAAGCTAATATCAATGCAATAAGCGATTGTATAAGTCCCGGAACAATCACATCTGACATTTAGACACCTCTCACGATAACAAATGATACGATCGAGAGTAATGAAAGTATGAGCGATATCGAAAGCAGGTCCGGCAATCTAAACAATCTCCATTTTGCTGTTGAAAGTTCAGTTAGTGATATACATACTCCGATGGTCGTGACCTTAATAAGATAGAATAGAATGGATGATGCAATGGCTGAACCTGCAAGCATGCTGATATCAGAAACAACTCCCCAAGGAATGAAGATACTGGCAAATAATGAATAGACTAATAGATGTTTAATCATTGTGGTAAGCTCGATCAGTGCCAGTTGTTTCCCGGAATATTCAAGTAACATGGCTTCATGGATCATAGTTAATTCAAGATGAGTTGCAGGATTGTCTACCGGGATTCTTCCGGTTTCAGCAATTATGATAATATAAAATGCAAGAAATGCAAGCAGATATGATGGATTAATTATTCCTATACCGGCTGCAGATACATTTTGAGTGATATTGCCAAGGCTCGTTGAACCTGCATTAGCCGCGATTGCAAATATGGATAACATCATGCCTGGCTCAACCAGGGATGCTACAAACATCTCACGACTTGATCCCATCCCTCCGAAACTGCTT
>DANZ01000156.1 GCA_002501695.1 Methanolobus sp. UBA474
ATGACACCGCTTGCCCTGAGGATAGTCGGAGGAATTCTACTTCTTGCACTGGCATTTTACCTTGCATTCTGCCTGCAGCACAGGATAATAAGGATAAAAGGGGAGGACATGCAGTTCCCGGATATCAGGACCGCCCTGATGCAGGTTCTCATTTCCTCTCTTGATTCCATTTTCGCCGGAAGCGCACTATATTTCCTGCTCTCCCGGTATGGAGATATCTCGTTTACGTACGTGCTTGCAATGTTCCTCATAGCGCAGATAGTCGCATACCTGAGTACAATACCAGGAGGGCTCGGGGTCTTTGAGGCCATCATGATCTTTTCCCTTGCCCCATATGCAGCAACGTCTGATGTGATCGTAGCCCTTCTGATATTCAGGGGTGTGTACTACATCACGCCGCTGCTCATCGGGACAGCTATCCTGTCATACAGCGAGTTCAATGCCAGGAGAAACATACTGGTAAAACTGCACAAGAAGACCCTGAAACTCTCTGCATTCACTCCCCAGGTATTCTCAGTGCTTATTTTCTTTGCAGGAATAGTTCTCCTTTTTTCAGAGGCCCTCCCGCCCCAGATAGAAGGCATGCGCATCATATCAAGGATCGTCCCCCTGCCTTTAATAGAAGGGTCAAGCCTGCTGAGCAGCATGATAGGCGTTCTGCTTCTGGTACTTGCCAACGGCCTGTGGAAGAGAGTTGACGGATCCTACATTATGTCAGTCGCCATACTGCTCATGGGTAGTATCTTCTCGATCCTCAAAGGCTTCAATTATGCCGAATCCATTATCCTGCTCATTATTTTTCTGCTTTTGCTGCCAAACAGGAAGCACTTCTACAGGAGATCGTCCCTTCTGGACCAGTCCTTCAGCAGAGACAATATCATTGCGATAGCTGTTGTCGTTATAAGCTTCATCTGGCTCGGGCTCTTTGCGCATGAGCACATAGAATACTCTGAAAGTCTAT
Source organism: Methanolobus sp. UBA474 (assembly GCA_002501695.1). Lineage (GTDB taxonomy): Archaea > Halobacteriota > Methanosarcinia > Methanosarcinales > Methanosarcinaceae > Methanolobus. The sequence continues at coordinate 962 of DANZ01000156.1, forward strand.
TGTGGCAGTTTGGCACGGACCTGCATGTGCCCAGATTCCTCAGGGCCGTTGTGGCTGCCATTTTCATCCTGTCTGTAATCGGGACGATGAAACTTCTCGGAGGCTCGAGCAGGGGCCTGGAACTCCCGGGAAAAGAAGAAATGACAAAGGCCAGAGAGATAGCTTACGCCAGTAAAGATACCAACGGTTACCTCGCACTGCTAAAAGATAAGTACCTGCTGTTCGATGAGCCAAAGGATGCATTCCTGATGTACGGCGTCTCCGGTAACAGTTGGATCTGCATGGGTGACCCTCTTGGGAAATGCGGACATATGAAGGAACTTATATGGGATTTCCATGAGATGGCAAACCTTCACCAGGGTTGGACCGTGTTCTATGAGATCAGTGAGAAGTTCATTCCCTACTATCTGGACATCGGCCTGACGCTCATAAAGATAGGAGAGGAAGGCAAGGTCCCCCTCTCATCCTTCTCTATGGAAGGAAGCGCAGGAAAGGACTTCCGCTATTGTGTCAAGCGCATGGAGGAGAAGGAAGGATATTATTTTCAGATAATCCAGCCGGAGGATGTAGCCGGATACGTCGCAGAGCTTAAAAGCATATCCGATGCCTGGCTGGAGACTAAGAATACCAGAGAGAAGGGCTTCTCGATGGGTTCCTTCGATATTGGATACCTTAGCAATTTCCCGCTGGCGGTGGTAAAGAAAGGGGAGGAACTGGCTGCTTTTGCCAATATATGGATAGCTGCGGAAAAAGAGGAGCTGGCTATCGATCTCATGCGCTACGACCCTGAGATATCGAACACTACTATGGAGTACCTGTTCGTTAGACTGATGCTATGGGGCAAAGAGAATGGATACAGGTATTTCTCACTTGGTATGTCTCCTCTGTCCGGCCTGGAGAACAGGACGCTGGCACCTCTCTGGAACAAGATAGGCGCAACTATCTTCACCCACGGTGAATACTTCTACAATTTCAAGGGCCTGCGCGCCTATAAGGAGAAGTTCAACCCCATATGGGAGCCCAGATACATTGCCCTGCCAAAAGGCTTCAAGCAGATGTTCGTGCTGAAGGATGTTGCGCTGCTTATAGCCGGAGGGACAAAGGAGATATTCTCAAAATGAAGGATTCAAGCCGAGTTAAATTATAGTGTTTTCCCGATCCGGGATATAAGATACGGTTGTGGAGGGAGAGGAATATAGATGAGCATCCTGGAAACAAAGGGATATGCCTTGTACACACATCGGCAAATACTATAAGTGCGGACATCAGTTTACATACTAATGTGCAATGTCCGGTACCCGGCCAGTTGCTTCTATGGAAAGTAGACCATGTACTCAGTAAACCTTGCAGGCATCACTGTTGAAGAGTTTGAAAAGATAATGCTTACAACACAGCTTCTGCCCTCTCAGAAGCTCATACTTGAAGGTATTTCCCATAATACGCGGAAACTAAAAGATAAAGGCCTGACGAACCTGCAGGAAGTGCATGATCTTCTCGGGAAAAAGCAGAACTATCCTGCAATATCGAAAGACATGGGGATAGACGGGGATTATCTGGTGATCCTTAACCGGATGGTGAACAGCTATATTGCAAAGGTGCTGCCGCTTGGGAAACTGGGGATATTCACAAAAGAGGAGCTTGAACTGCTTGAAAAAGAGAAGATAAATAACACGAAGCAATACTATGAAGCCCTCCTGAGCACAGGGCAGAAGGAAGAGCTCTCTGCCCGGACCTGCATATCTCTTTCCCGGATAGGATATGCCCTGCACATAACGGACCTTTTGAGAATAAATGGCGTCGGCGTAGATTATGCCAGGATCCTTTACGAGACAGGCGTAAAAGGCATCGGGGACTACAACAGGACAACTTCTGAAACGATACTCAGATCGGTGAATGAGCTGAACAGGGAGCGTGCATTCAGCAAAGCGACCCTGGGTATATCCGACATAGATTATTGCCGTCGCTTCTGCGAGAAACTTGACGATGAGATATCTTATCTGTGACAACCAAAGACCATCCCAACCATTATTATAATAAGCCAGCCAAATATATCGCACATGTTCACGTTCGCTCACCGGGATCACAGCAGAGATCTTCATGCTGCCGGAAGACTTCCGATACCCGGTTGAAGATGATAGTATCCTTTAGAAGAGCACGGACAGGACATATATGTGATGTTAAGTGTAACAATGTACCATAACTGAAATATCTTTATATGGTAAACGCAATATATAGCCAAGAGAGTGTGGGCATATGCACAACAATAATAAGAATTATATCCATACATCTGCAAAGATATATGGCTCCACGACCATCGGGGAAAATTGTACGGTCATGGAGAACGTGACCCTTGGGTATCCACAGCATGACATACTGCTTCAGATAACTGCACAGGGAAAGCAGATCGAGGAATTTGACTTCCCCGGCTGTGATATCGGCAACGACTCTTTTATCAGGGCCGGTACGACCATCTTCAGCAATGTGAGGACAGGGGGCAGGTTCAGGACAGGCCACAACGCCATGATACGGGAGAAGACCACCTTTGGTGAAAATGTGCTGGTGGGAACGAACGTGATAATCGACGGTAATGTGACCATCGGAAGCAATGTGAGCATACAGGGTAATGTCTACATCCCGACCCATGTGACCATTGAGGACAACGTGTTCATCGGACCCTGTGCCGTTCTTGCTAACGATAAGTACCCTGTGAGAGGAGAGTACCGTCCCGTAGGCCCGGTTATCAGGAAAGGAGCTTCTATCGGAGCCAACTGTACCCTGATCCCCGGAATAGAGATAGGAGAGGGAGCCATGGTTGCTGCCGGGGCCCTTGTCACAAAGGACGTGCCTGCATGGAAACTTGCATTGGGATGCCCTGCAAGGATAACCGACCTGCCTGAAAGACTGCAAAGCCTGAATAAGATCTAACTTATGATAATTGCAAATATCCAGTGATACTATGATACTTGTAGCAAAGCCGCAACTTGATGAAGCCGAGATCGAGGCCGTCAGCGATGTACTGCGCTCTGGCATGATAGCCCAGGGTCAGCGCGTTGCCGATTTCGAACAGGCCTTCGCAGAATATAACGGTGTCGAACATGCTGTTGCAGTGAACTCGGGGACTGCTGCCCTTCATGCAGCCCTGCTGGCCCACGGCATAGGAAAGGGGGATGAGGTAATAACAAGCCCCTTCAGTTTTGTAGCTACTGCAAATTCGGTCCTGTTCACCGGCGCAACGCCTGTCTTTGCAGATATCGATGCCGGGACATTCAACATCGATCCGGACCTGATGGCCGAAAAGATAAACCCCAGGACGAAGGCCATTATGCCCGTCCACCTGTACGGTCATCCTGCCGAGATGGATGCCATTCGTGATATAGCGGAAGACCGGCATTTATTGCTCATTGAAGATGCCTGCCAGTCCCACGGGGCCACCTACGGAGGTAAGAAGGTAGGTTCTTTTGGCACGGGTGCGTTCAGTTTTTACCCGACCAAGAATATGACCACCAGCGAAGGCGGTATGCTCACGACCAACAGCAAGAATATAGCAGAAAAGGCCCGCATGATCCGTGCCCATGGTTCCTCACAGCGCTACCTGCATGAGATGCTGGGATACAACCTGCGCATGACCGATATATGCGCGGCTATAGGCCTGGTGCAGCTGCAGAAGCTGGACAGGTATACAGCAAAGAGGCAACAGAATGCAAAGCGTCTGACGAGGGAACTGCAGGATGTACAGAACATTGTGTGCCCTACAGTAAAAAAAGGGTGCAGCCACGTCTTCCACCAGTACACTATACGCACCGCAAAGAGAGATGACCTTGCAGCCTACCTTAACAGCAAAGGCATAGGCACAGGCATCCATTACCCCATACCCATACACAGGCAGCCTTACTATCAGGAACTGGGCTATACGGACAGTATGCCAATATCTGAAAAGGCCAGCCGGGAAGTCCTCTCACTGCCGGTACATCCGCAGCTTACAGATGCAGATATAGAGATGATCACAGGCACGGTCAGGGAATGGAGTGGTAACAGATGATAAGAGTAGGGGTCATTGGTGCAGGAGCTATGGGCAAGAACCACATACGCATCTACAGTGAGATGCCGGACGTGGAACTTGCTGGCATCTCAGACATAGACAGGGATCTTGTAGAGGGGCTTGCAAAAGATTACGGGACCGAAGCATTCGCAGATTACAAGGAACTGCTGGGAAAGGGACTTGATGCGGTAAGCATTGTTGTGCCCACCAGGATGCACAGGCAGGTAGCTATCGATGCTATCAGGGCGGGTGCACATGTCCTTGTGGAGAAACCGATTGCCGACAGCGTCGAGAACGCAGAGGCCATTATCAGCACCGCAAAGAGCCTGAACAGGTTTGTCATGGTAGGTCACATTGAGCGCTTCAATCCGGCCGTGATCAGGCTCAAGGAGATCGTGGATTCCGGGCTGCTGGGGAAGATAGTATCCATCTCCACAACCCGGGTAGGACCCTACAACCCCAGGATAAGGGACGTGGGCGTCATTCTTGATATAGGGGTACATGACATCGATGTGATATCCTATCTTTACAACAGGCACGCAAACCAGGTATATACAGTTGCAGGAGCCGACATTCACTCGCAGGAAGATCATGCCACGATACATATGCGCTTTGACGAAGAGTTCTCGGGACTTGTAGAGGTCAACTGGCTCACCCCGCACAAAGTAAGGAAACTCACGGCAGTGGGAGTCAAGGGTGTTGCCTACCTGGACTATGTTGACCAGACTGTGGAACTCCATGACAGCGGCTGGGTAAGAAAGGCCAAGATCGAGCAAAGAGAGCCGCTCAGGAACGAACTTGAGCATTTCATCAATTGTATAAAGAGCCAGAAGCAGCCCTATCCTGCAGGCGAGGACGGCATGCACGCCCTCAATGTGGGACTGGCCGCTATCAGGTCATATAAGGATAAACAACTCATACAGATTTAGTTTTAAGATCAAATGTAATTCCAGAGTGATATTATGAGCAGCAGTAAACTTGAAAATATTTTAAGGGAGAGGGGCCCCATACAGAAGATCGGGGTCATAGGTATGGGATATGTAGGCATTCCTGCAGCGGCATTATTTGCCGATTCGGAAAAGTTCGGTCATGTCCTGGGATTCCAGAGAGCTTCCTCTTCATCAGGCTATAAGGTTGATATGCTAAACCGCGGAGAATGCCCGCTTAAAGGAGATGAGCCGGGGCTTGAGGAGCTTCTGGCAAAGGTCGTCAGGGCAGGCAGATTCGAGTGCACATCGGATTTCTCGAGGATAGCAGAACTGGATGCTGTAACGCTTGCGATCCAGACGCCTTTCGCAGATTCAAAGGCTCTTGAGCCGGATTTTGGAGCTCTTAAGGATGGTATACGCAATGTGGGTAAATACCTGCGACCGGGCATGCTTGTGGTGCTTGAGTCCACTATCACACCAGGGACCACTGATGGCATGGCCCGGGAGATACTGGAAGAGGAGTCCGGCCTTGTAGCAGGCGAGGACTTCGCACTTGCCCATGCCCCGGAAAGGGTCATGGTCGGCAGGTTGCTGCGTAATATACAGGAACATGACCGCATTGTGGGCGGTATCGACGGCCCCAGCACACAGAGAGCTGTCGAGCTGTACGCTCCTGTCCTGACAAAGGGAAAGGTCATCCCGATGACAGCAACTGCGGCAGAGGTCACAAAGACCGCAGAGAACACTTTCAGGGACCTGCAGATCGCAGCCGCAAACCAGCTTGCGCTCTACTGCGAGGCCATGGGCATCAACTTCTATGATGTCAGGGCTGGAATTGACAGTCTCAAGGGCGAGGGAATAACAAGAGCCATACTCTATCCCGGCGCCGGTGTTGGCGGGCACTGCCTGACCAAGGATACATATCATCTTGAACGAGGCGTGAAGCTTGGCCAGGAGCCGCTGGACTATCCTGCAGATGCCGAGTCCATCTATGTGCTTGCAAGGCGCGTGAACGACTTTATGCCTGTCCACATGTATAACCTTACGGAGGCAGCCCTGCGGAGGGTGAACGGACAGGTAAAAGGCTCAAAGATAGCCATGCTCGGGTGGGCTTTCATCAACGATTCAGATGATGCGCGTAATCCGCCGTCCGAGCCTTACAGGGATATGGCCCTGAATGCAGGGGCACAGGTAATGGTACATGACCCTCACGTACTTCAGTATCCCGGCGTGGACATCTACAGGGACATAACAGAGGTCGTAAATGGAGCCGATGCTGTTGTGATACTTACCGGCCATAAGGAATATTCCGGACTTGACCCCGAAAGGCTAAAAACACTGACAGGCAAGAGCAACCCGGTAATAATAGACGGCAGAAACATTATCAACCCTGATAGGTTCATTAATGCCGGGTTTGTCTACAAGGGTATTGGCCGTGGCGACAAGAACCGGCACGCTGTCAAAAAGGCAGCCAAACTAAGCACCTAATCCCGGTGCTTTCTCTTTTTTCTCTCCTGCAAGCCCCAGAGCACAAGGGCCAGGAATATTATCTGGGCCAGAAAAAGGCCAATTCCGTTAGCGAACAGGTCCTGGATATTGCCTGTGCGTCCCGGCACGTAGGTCTGGTGGATCTCATCGCTTATCCCATAGAGAATACCGACAAAAAAGGCAAATGGAGCCGCATATTTTGTCATTATCGGGTTATCCGAGTGCCGGAAGGTCATGTGCAGAAAAACACCCAGACCGAAGTATAGGAACATGTGGGCAACTTTATCCAGATGGGCATAGGCATACTTCAAGAGGTCAGTAACAAAATAGATACCGGCATTCTCAAGTAGATCTCTGATAGCGTACAGTATGGGTATCTTGAATATATTCGTGGGTATCTGGATATCGGACCTTGATGACAGATAGAATATCATTAAAGCATATGCAATTGTCAGTGACAGGAAGATATACTTCTTGGTATGCCTGCGGTCAAAGCTCAATACCCTGTTAACTGTATTGAGAACGCCCCTTACAATGAAGAGCACCCAGAGCACTACCTGAGCAATAAGTTTGTTCAGTAATAGATTTGGCATAGGATATCGTATAGAATAGACTCAACATTAAAATAACTATCCGGTCTTTCATCCCATCCTTTGAGCATCTATAAGTTCCAGTAACCCTTTCTTCAGATCTACTTTGGGAGCGTATCCTGCCTTTTCTGCCTTGGATATATCCGAGTAGCTGTCCCTGATATCCCCCTGTAGCGGGTCTCTGTATTCAATGCCCACTTCTGAACCAAAGGCTTCGAGCACCATGTTGGCAAGTTCATCTATTCTTGTCCTTCTGCCTGTACCCACGTTGAAAACCTCACCATCTGCCCCTTTTTTTTTCATGAGTATGGATATCATATCGACAACGTCGTGAACAGAGACAAAGTCCCTTGTCTGAGAGCCATCGCCAAAGATGATAGGTGGCAGGCCCTCGCTTACCCGGCTGATGAACTTGGAGATAACGCCTGAGTAAGGATTAGAAGGGTCCTGCCGCGGACTGTAGATATTAAAAGGGCGTATGCACACGGTCGGCAGGCCATAGGCCTTCTGGTACATGGTGCAGTACTTCTCTGCGCACAATTTACTTGCCCCGTACGGAGACATGGGATTCTGCGGATGCTCTTCATCTATCGGGAGATACTGAGGATTACCGTACACAGCAGCTGAACTGACGCAGATGAACTTCCTGATCTCTCCCCGACGGGCACCTTCAAGCAGGTTAAGAGTGCCGAATATGTTGTTCTGTGCGTCTAAGACCGGCTCCTGCATTGACCTCACGACACTTATCTGGGCGGCTGTGTGTATCACCACATCGTGATCAGCTGCAAGGTCCCGGGCCATAGGAGAGAGGATATCCTCTTCTACAACATGTACACCTTCCGGAGCAGTATATTTGCTGCCAGAGGACATATTATCAAGCACTGTAACATGTGAGCATGCATGCAGACTATCGACAAGATAACTTCCGATCTGTCCCAGACCGCCTGTGATAAGTATTTTTGTCATATAGGGTAATACGGGAAGGATTATAAAATATTATTGTAAAGGTGTAATTTTATCCTGTGCATTAAAAAGAAATGTAAAGTCCGAAGGATTTTCGAAAAACCTGGGACTAACAGGAAGATCAACAATGGAAACCTGGAAAAAGACCGCGCCATCTTAGCTGGCTAATACTTCCAGCCTCTCCCTGCCTACTGTTTCCCCCGAGCCTGCGGACACCATACAGTGAAGAGTACAATACATCTTCTCACGCACAAATTCTTCATAAACATATATCGGACTACCACATGTTGCACATTTTGTTTCCACTAATTTCACATCGACCACCATTGAATTCTCTCTGCACAGCCCTTCTTGAAGCTGTGTACCACCATTGAATAGACAATAACCCATTAGTCCTATTCAACCTGAAGTATGCTAATACCTTCTATATAAAGATATGCACATTGTAATAATGTCATCATTATGATGATTGTAAACTGTTCCGGTAGCAGGAAAGTGCAGCAGAGCAGCATAAAACCTATATATGATACCTGTATAGGATAAGCGAATCAAATACCTTCACAACTTTAATCTATTCCTGAAAAATGAGTGTTGCATTATGCTGGACGTAACTTTCCCTCCTTTGATCATTGACATGGTTTTGGCCAGTACTCTTCTGATGCCTTTTGTAGCCACATATATATCGATGCCCTATTTCATTGCCAAGCTGACCGAGAAAGGCATCCTTGCAAGAGACCAGTACAAGCATAAGCTCACAATGATCCCTGAAAGAGGTGGCATAGCCATTCTGCTTGTGGCGATGGTATGCTTCTCTCTGAACACCCTATTCTTCAAATTCTCAACAACTAATTACGTTGCCCTTATAGTAATAGCGCTTTTTGGACTTTTCGGCATACTGGATGACATGATCGATATCGGCAGGGTAACAAAGCTGCTGCTGATGTACTATTGCTCCTACCCCTTGATACAGTACGCAACGATAAGTGCCTTTGAATTTCCTGCTATCGGCAATTTCGATACGGCTATCCTTTACCTGCAGTTCGTGGTACCCACATTTGTCCTGGTATCATCCAATCTGGTCAACATGCATTCCGGTTTCAATGGCCTGTCTTCCGGCCTCTCGACCATAGTTCTGCTCTCACTGATAACAAGATCCGTACTCATCGGGAATATTGAGAACATATTTGCAATTGTGTGCATAACAGGTGCTACAATGGCTTATTTGTTCTATGATAAATACCCCTCCAGAATATTCTGGGGCAATATAGGGTCTCTTACCATCGGTGCTGCCATCGGTACACTCATAGTCATACAGGGTTTCGTGATCAGTGGCTTCATAATGCTAATACCGCATACAATAAATTTCCTCATGTATGTGTACTGGAGGGTCATGAAGTTCCCGGTGGCTAAGTTTGGCAAGGACCGTGGAGATGGTATACTGGAGGTACCAAACCCGCTCACACTCAAGTGGGTATTACCCTACTACTATGATGTCACTGAGAAACAGGCTACCTATGCAATGTATGCTCTGACAGGCTTCTTCTGCCTTATAGGAATTATGCTGCCGGGAAGGGCCTAGATCCTTCCGTTCGATTTTACTCCGCTATGCTGAGATCCACCGAGAATAACATAATAGTATCCAGTGGAGACTGCCTTTCGGGACGGTAAAAACAGATCTTTACAGAAATAGTGAATGACCTTACTATCCGAAAGTCAAAAATGTCACCGGCCGCAAAGGCGGCCGGTAGTAGTTCACATATGTTCAGTGTTCTTCCCCTGCTTAATTAAGCAGCAGCATTGAGACTATCAGTTAACGGTTCACCTGGACTTTAACTGTGTCAGTGGACTTCTGCCCGCTCGTATCAGTGACAGTTAAGGTCAGGGTGTAGGTTCCTGCGGCAGTGTACGCACGGGTTACATACATGCCCGAAGCATCGGTCTGTATACCATTTGAGGCGTCAAAGTCCCATGAATAGGTTTTGATGCCCTTGTCGTCTGTCGAACGATCCCCGCCGAAATAGACCGTCTTCCCAACTGTAGTAACACGATCATAACCTGCATTGGCGACTGGCGCTTTATCAGTGCTGGAAACCACTGGAGAATTCACGGTGACGATAAGGGTATCGGAGGATTTCTTCCCGGATGTATCGGTCACAGTCAGGGTCACAGTGAACTTACCCGCAGTCTTGAACA
>DANZ01000102.1 GCA_002501695.1 Methanolobus sp. UBA474
TGTTCCAACGATCATGATCTCGGTTCCATCGTTTAGTACAGGGTCCATTGTCATTCCTCCGGGGTTCATTTCAAAGAGAGATCGTCATCTCAGGCATCATTGTTTCGATCATTATACCATATCAGTAAGACAGCAAGCAGGTACAGGAATGTCTGTGCAGGAGATACATCCATATTAAATTCGCAAAATTATTCAGGAATTGTTCTTCTGTGAAGGGTAAGTTCATACTGCCACCAGCTCATTCAATACATAATAATGCATTTGCGGCCATCAGCCCCCTTATTAATAACGCTCTTACAAGAGTCTTGGGAGGGCAGCCGATAAATATGTAATCGTACTCCACGATATATTAATGACTGTACCGACTGCAGGATAATGCAAATTCACACAACAAGTATTAAATAAAAAATCAATGTCTTCTTATCTAAATATGTTATCTGCCAGGCTCGCTGACAGACACGAACAGCATACAGCAGTGAAAAGGATCAATCATAATGCTCACAAAAAGGATCATACCATGTCTGGACGTAACGCTTGACGAGGCCGGGGGAACGGTTGTCAAGGGTATCGAGTTCGTCGGTCTCAGGAAAGCCGGCGACCCTGTGGAACTTGCAAAAAGGTACAACGAGCAGGGCGCGGACGAGCTTGTCTTCCTGGACATCACGGCTTCCCATGAAGGGCGGTCCACCATGATCGACGTCATCGAGAGGACGGCAAACGAAGTGTTCATTCCCCTGACAGTCGGCGGAGGGATCAACTCCATAGAGGATGTCAGGCAGATCCTGCGTGCTGGCGCCGATAAGGTATCCATCAACACGGCAGCGGTAAAGAGGCCTGAGCTTATCAGGGAAGCCTCGGAGATCTTTGGCGCTCAGTGCATCGTCACAGCTATCGACTGCAAGAGGAATAACAACGTCGTGGACAATCCCGACAAGACCATCCTCGAACTGGAGGACGGCACCAAAGTATGGTATGAGGTTGTTATCTACGGCGGGCGCAAACCCACAGGTCTCGATGCCGTGCAGTGGGCTAAGCATGTTGAAGAGCTGGGCGCCGGAGAGATACTTCTCACCAGCATGGACCGGGACGGCACGTATGATGGCTTTGACATACCCATTACCAGGCGGCTCTCAGAAGAGCTGGAGATACCGATCATCGCATCCGGCGGCGCAGGTAACCCGGAGCATATGTACAAAGGTTTCGCTGACGGCAAAGCAGATGCTGCGCTTGCGGCCAGCATCTTCCACTTTGGGGAATATACTGTCGGAGATGTCAAGGAATACCTTAAAGAGAAGAGCATACCCGTAAGGATATGAGAGGGAGCTACATTATGGAGATAGCGGAATTCCAGAAGCTGATGTTCGACCTGTACGCACACAACGACAAAAAGCGCGGGCACGCCGCAACCATGCTCTGGCTGGTCGAGGAGGTGGGGGAGCTTGCCGAGGCCGTGCGCAGGGACGACCTGGAAAATATCAGGGAAGAGCTTGCGGACTGCTTTGCCTGGGTGGGAGCCCTGGCAAACCTCTACGGCATCGATCTGGAGTCAGCTTTTCTTGAGAAATACCCCCATCATTGCCCTACGTGCGGCAGAAAGCCCTGTATCTGCACAGACTGACCGGGAACCCGGCGGGTTATCTTTTATAGGCCCAGCTGATATATTCGTAATCATAGCTCACGGGGGTTAGTTATGAACGAGTTAGAACCAGGGAAAATGATCAAAGATTTCACTTTATATGACCAGAACCTTAACGAAGTGCATCTGCACGACATGCAAGGCAGGAAGATACTGCTCGCTTTCCACCCGCTGGCCTGGACCAGGGGATGCTCAAAGCACATGAAACTGCTTGAGGATAACTACGAAAGGTTCCGGGCTGCAAACGCCGTGGCACTTGGCATCAGTATTGATTCTGTGCACTCCAAGAAAGCCTGGGCCAGGGAGATAGGAGTAGAGAACACACTGTTCCTGGCAGATTTCTGGCCGCACGGGCAGGTAGCAAGGATGTACGGGATGTTCGATGAGGATAAGGGAGTGTCCGAGCGGGCCAGCATTGTCATTGACGAGGAACTGAAGATAAGGTTCGTAAAGATTTATGAGACCCGCTCACTGCCGGATATTGAAGAGATATTTGATGCCATGAGAGAGTAATGTAAAATTCATGAACATAAATTCAAATTTAGCTTACCTGCTAAATAATTTTTTAACAATGTTTAAATAGTATTCCTTCTTTTTTACACTGGAGGAACATCCATGAAAAAAAGGGAGAGAGAAATACGCCTTATTCTTATTTTACTCATCATTGCATCTGCTGCTTCCAGCGGATGCATAAATGACTTTGAAGAGGAGAGCAACTACGGGATAACGGATATTGAGATATCTGCCGATAGTGTCAAAAGTTCCTATGTAGACCTGAACCTGACATCTTATATCGAGAACAGAGGCGCTGACAGCAAGGGAAACACGACCCTGCTGCTCAAAGCATTCAGCCAGCAGACAGGGCTGCTTGAGCTGGCCCAAGAAACGAAGATCGATACCATAGAAAAGGGAACCACGAAAACTGTGAGTCAGTCTGTCAGGCTTCCAAAAACTGGAAGTTATCGACTCACATTCACCCTTTACGAGGACCGGCATAGAAAAGCCGATTCCAGGATAACGATCAGCAGCCTTGAAGATATGCCTACTGACCTCCAGGAAGCAGGGGTCCAGATAGAGGGCATAGATTTCATGGTCAAGAACGTGACGGACGGGAGAGTTGTCATTGAGAACGACATCTACCTTAAAAATGAGGGATCGAAAACCACAAGTGATTACAGGGTGCTTGTCAAGGCCAGGGAAACGGATGCCAGGCTCCTGGCAGACAAAGAGTGGACATCCACCAGCAGGATAGAGCCGGAAACAACCGTTATACGGACCGTTAGTTTGACAGTCCCTGACAACTACAACTACGTCGTGGAGGTCAGTGTATGGGACGGGGACGTCATGGTCAAAACTGGTGAGGACTATGTGCAGCTGGATCCCGAGAAAGTGATTAGCAAACAAGAGACAGTTCAGACCAGGAACATCAAGACCAGCGACTTTGTCATTGAAGAAGTCACCGAGGATGAGATGCCGATGGAAGAGGAGTATCCCGTAGAGGAGCCAAGCCCCGGATTTGGTTCGGTAATGGCGCTATTCGCCCTGCTATCCGCATTGATAATAGTAAGGAGGGGAAAACATGAGTGAAGAGAATATAAAAATGGCAGAGGAGAAGAAAAAGACCGCTCCGGAAGAATACTTCAGGTGGGGGATATTTGGTATAACAATGTTACTGCTCATTACGGCAACATTCCAGTTGTACTTCTCCACGCAGGAAGTGATACGAACCTGGTTTGAATGGCAATATGTGTCCATCTTCGAATCTGTTTACAATCTTGTAATAATAGTTCTCTGCATTTACATAATAAGACTCTACGTATTCAGGAAGCAGGCTTAAGGCCTGCTTTTTTCTATTTCCTCTTTCTGTTTACATCTTCATTTATATATAGCTTTCACGAGTATACTGCAAAGTCCATGATGATACGAAAACCCGAACTTCTTGCCCCTGCCGGGGATATGTTATCCTTCATCGCCGCAGTCGAGAATGGTGCTGATGCCGTTTACCTGGGGATAAAGGATTTCAGTGCAAGGGCATATGCAGGCAATTTTACAGTCGGTGAGTTCAGGGAAGCACTCGATTACGCCCACCTGAGAGGGGTAAGGGTTTACGTGACCCTGAACACGCTCATTAAAGATGCGGAGATCGAGAAGGCAGTCAACCTGATGTATACCCTCGACGAACTTGGGGCTGATGCGCTCATTATGCAGGACGTCGGCCTGCTATCACTTGCAAGGGAACTTATCCCTGGCCTTCCGGTCCATGCGAGCACTCAAATGACCATCCACAACAGCGAAGGAGTGCGCTTTTTGCAGGACATGGGAGTAAGCAGGGTAGTGCTTGCAAGGGAGATGTCACTGGATGAGATAAGGACGATAAGGCAGGAAACAGGCATGGAGATAGAGACTTTTGTTCATGGCGCACTGTGCATCTGCTATTCCGGCCAGTGCCTGATGAGCAGCATGATCGGAGGCAGGAGCGGAAACCGCGGGCATTGCGCCCAGCCATGCCGGAAGAAGTACAGCCTTATGGCAGGCGGAAGGGAACTTGTGACCAGGGGCAGCTTTCTTTTGAGCCCCAGAGACCTCAACACCTCTTCGATACTGCCTGAGCTTATAAAGGCGGGCATCAGCTCTTTCAAGATCGAAGGCCGCATGAAAAGGCCTGAGTATGTGGCAGGCGTGGTAAGGATATACCGCCGCCTTATTGACAGGTGCATAAGCGATCCGCAGGGCTACTTCGTGTCCGATGAAGAGGCTGCACAGCTTGCACAGCTGTTCAACAGGGAATTCACAACAGGATATTTCAAAGGCAACCCGGCAGGAGATCTGATGTCCCGGGACAGGCCGTATAACCAGGGGATAGCAATAGGCAGGGTCCTCGGATATGATGGCAGAGGCAAAACCCTTAACCTTGAACTGTCAGGACCCCTGAGATCAGGGGATGGCATAGGCTTTGAAGGCACAGGGGGATCAGGCATGACAGTGCAGGCCATGTATGCAGGAGGAAAAACTGTAAAAGAGGCCTGCAAAGGCGATATTGTCTCA
>DANZ01000018.1 GCA_002501695.1 Methanolobus sp. UBA474
CATGACAAAAGCTGCAATGCAGCGTAGACTATATTCTATACCCAACGTTTTTTTCACCCGGCTCCACTCCATACATCATGATCTTTTTGAAACGCGCCTGAATGCGACATACATAAGCAGGACGTAAGCGAACAAAGCAACAAAGACAAAAGGAACAGCTGTGCTAAAAAAAGAAGACGCGGTGTACCAACAGGTGGAATAGAAGGTATACAGGGACAGTATCAACGCTGTAAGCAGACTGAGCAATCTCTTCATGATATGTACTGGGACTGTGTTGTTATATTCCTTGCACAAATGAAATAAATAGCAAAAAATGATTTTATTACTCATCTGGTAACTATATATGCCCATATAGTCATCCCCGCCGGAACACCTCATATCCGAATACAGAGAGCGCTATGAGTATGGAAGTCATTGACAGCAGGAACACCATATTAGAATAAGCCTCCTTCAGTACGAACCATGACATGCCGCCAAGTACATGCGTAATGCTCATCAGCAGGATAATAAGAACGCCTATCGGATATATCTCCTCACCCGCGAGGAGGCTCAGTACGGTATAACCCATAAGGTAATAGAAGGCCACAGTGAATGCCAGATAAGGCAGCACGATATCGTTCCTTACAGCAAAGACAAGTAAGGGACTGAACTCATAAGCAAGGATGTTCTCGATACTGCCTGCGAAATAGAACGTCAGCGCATAATCAATGACAACGGATATTGAAAGAATGAGGGGGATTATCTTATAATTGTGATAGATCGATCGAATACTCTGCAATGTTTGATGCATAATCTCTTATCCTGCCAAAACTGTCAATGATCATATCGATCGATGCACTGTCTGCCAGCTGCGTGGCAACTGCAAGCTTATTGTCTATTCCGGCCCCCTTTTCGAGCAACTGATTAGCCAGGACATTGTCAGATCTGTGTAAGCACTCAAGGGAATCCATGAATACTTCCTGCAGTTCCTTGCATATTTCCTTCAACGTGCTTAAAACTTCCATAGGGATTTCTGTGTGCTCGTAGTACAGGACTATTTTAGATATGTGATCCCCTATTCGTTCGATATCGTTGCCTGCCAGGCGGTAATAAAATGCCTCTATCAGGCTGAGACTATCATTATCCGAAAATTTCCTCAGGCTCAGCCTGCTCACAAACTGCTTTGAGACCAGGATGAACAAACGATCCACATCATCATCCCTCTTCATTATATTTTTACACACCAAGCGGTCTTTGTTCTCAAGAACATCGCCGAGTTCCTCGAACATGAGGTAAATGATCGATGACATACGCTTGATGCCTTTCTCTATAGTGAATTCATCTATGTCCAGATAATTCTGGATTACCAGGAGCTCCTTGCTGCTCTCAGCAAGTTCAAGGCCCACAAGACGATTGCAGAGGTTCTTTATATCATCCCTGAACTCCTCCGAGATATGATCGCTGCTTATCTCTATTGATTTATAGTCACCGACTATGTAAAGCCCGATGAGATCTCTTTTCAGGTGTTCCAGGTCCTTATTGATCTTTATTTTCTTGATCTCTCTGCCTTTTTTCATTCCGGGAGGCCTGATCATAAGCGACCCGTCGTCGTTGTAGATGATAGACAGAGGAGAACCAGACTTAAGTTTTTCTTTTGATGCCCATTTTTTGGGAAGCGTGACAATATAGGTGGATTTTCCCGTTATCTGCACTTTTCTTGTATCCATACCAAACCACTGACTTCTTCTTTGAAAGGAAGAACAGTCAGCAGTAATAAATAGTTACTCTATATATATAGATAGATAGCCTGTAAGATATATAGTCAGATAGATGCTTCTTTTAAAGAATAAGTATTGGGAAAGCAAACAGATAAATGAAAAGCAAATTACTTGCATAGTGATTCCGGATCTATCCTTCCGCACCGTATCATGTGGTCCGCAAGTACAAGCGCTAACATGGCTTCAGCCACCGGCACCATTCTCGGAGGTATTGTGGGGTCATGGCGTCCGTGGATCTCTATAGCCACTTCTTCCATCCTGTCCATATTGACACTTCTCTGGACCTTTGATATGGAAGGCGTCGGCTTTACGGCTGCGCGGCATATTATGGGCAGTCCTGTTGAAAGACCTCCTATGATCCCCCCGGCATTATTGGTTTCGGGGATAATGGTCTCCGCTTCAATAACGAAGGGATCGTTCATCTGGCTGCCCTTCATGCGGGCGCACTCGAAACCTGCACCTATCTCCACACCTTTGACCGCACCTATGCTCATCAGGGCGGCAGCGATATCCGCGTCAAGCTTGCCAAAGACCGGCTCTCCCAGTCCTGCAGGCACCCCGGTTGCGATGATCTCAACAATGCCACCTATACTGTCACCCTCGCTGCGTGCGAGCCTCACCTGCTCAAGCATCCTTTGGGCAGCTTCCGGGTCTGCACACCTGACAGGCGTCCTCTCAACATTTTCACGGATATCGGTAAAGGTAACATTTCCGGCCTTCACGCCACCAAGCTCGGTAACATGAGCAAAGATCTCGATACCATTAAGGGACAACAGTTTCTTAGCAACCGCACCTGCTGCAACCCTTCCGATGGTTTCCCTGCCGGAAGACCTGCCACCACCCCTGTGATCCCTGATGCCGTATTTCTTCTGGTAGAAAAGGTCTGCATGCCCGGGACGG
The DNA here is from genome assembly GCA_002501695.1 of Methanolobus sp. UBA474. Lineage (GTDB taxonomy): Archaea > Halobacteriota > Methanosarcinia > Methanosarcinales > Methanosarcinaceae > Methanolobus. Next base: position 2,658 of record DANZ01000018.1, read on the forward strand.
GGAATATACCTTATGTAATCATAAGCACCCGGATTGGCATTCGTGTTCCACACGAGCATGGATATCGGACAGCCGGTGGTCATTCCTTCAAAAACCCCGGAAAGGATCTCCAGCGTATCGGATTCAACACGGGGCGTCGATACTTCGCTCTGGCCGGGGCGCCTGCGATCCAGATCCTTTTGTATATCCTCTTCCGAGAGTTCAAGCCCTGCGGGTACTCCGTCAACAACCACACCAACTGCTTTTCCGTGTGATTCACCCCAGGTTGTTATCCTTAAAGAGTGACCAAAGCTGTTTCCTGGCATATTGATATAGTAGCCCTGATGCTATTTATATTTTTGACTGCTTTCGGACGGCTCAATGTGCACCAGTACTTCATGGATGCCTTCAAAGCTCTCTTTGATGCGATACTGTACGATATGAGCAACAGTATGCGATTTATAAGTAGGCATCTCAGGGTCGACCTCCACATGCAGATCCACATAGACACTTCCCCGGGGACCCCGGGTGCGTATGTTGTGGCAGCCCTGCACACCTTCCACCCGGCAGACAACATCTGCGATCTGCGCTGAGTCGAGAGATGCATGATCACAGAGTATCGAAGCACTGCTGAATATTATCTCAACCCCTGCGCGCAGGATGACAACCGCCACCAGGACCGAAACAAGAGGGTCCACGAAAGGATAGCCGGCATCAATGGCAGCCAGACCCAGCAGTACCGAGATCGAAACATAGATGTCACTCTTGGTGTGAGCGGCATCGGCCAGCAGAACCTCGCTCTGCAGTTCAGTCCCTTTTTTCTTCTCATAGGTCGTGACAGCATAATTCACACCCATTGTGCCCAGCATTATAAAAAAACTGAACATTGTGACCTCGGGACTGGCACCATCTCCAAAACGCTCAATAGCAGAACGTATTATCTCAAAGGCCACTACTCCCAGGATGAATGCAATGAAAATAGCAGCCATGGTCTCGAATTTCCTATGCCCGTAAGGATGCTCATCATCAGGCGGCTTTGATGCTATCTGGATACCGATCAACCCGATGACATTGGATATGCCATCAAAAAGAGAATGATATCCATCAGACTGCATGCTCAGCACGTTGGTGTACATGCCATAGATTATCTTGGCAACAGCAACCGCAAGGTTCAGGAAAAGCACATACCACATTACCTGCTTGATCTTTCTGAACCTGGAAGGTGTGGCATCCATATTAGTGGATATTATCAGGAAGCATATAAAATGTCTGATTTTTGGCTCTTTCGCGACTCTTCATGTGCAACCATCCGGTCTTCGGGGCCACTAGTGTCGCAGAGAGACTTGGTGACTATACTCCTTACCGATTGGGATGGAATGTTCGTTCAGGCCTACTAGGTGAGCAATATGTATGGATAGCTGCAGAGGAAGGGGAGGGGCTTACTATAAATGAACGACCTGAGGGAGTGACCGATCCAGAAATTAATCGCTCACCCCCAGAACCTCCTTTCTTCGGTAGCGCTGCACACGGTTTCTTCAATCGTGCTGTTTCCGCGCTGGCAATTCAGCTTGACGGCGACAAGAGGCAGACAGAAGTCTTCCGAATTCATCATGATGTTCTACAAGCTGCTCGCGTTGACCTAGATCAGCTTGATCAGTGGTCATCGCAGATCGCTTTGTCTATGGACGAAAGCCTCCGCGAGAACCGGAAAAGGTTTTCCGCATGTTGCCTGAGAAGTGGGTTTCCTCATGTTATGCAGGTGGTTGCCTTTGAGAACCGGAAAAGGTTTTCCGCATGTTGCCTGAGAAGAGCAGAGAATTACCAACATATAACGTGATAAAATCACTTGATGAAAATAATCAGCTTTTGGATGAACAAAATGTGCGTGAGCTGACTTTGAGCTTACTGATGTTGGCAGTCGGTCAACGGTTAGAAGAACTCATGTCAACGGGATGCGGAACCTTTTATCCAGGACATGGAAAGCAGTTTACGCGTGAAAAGTTCAGTAAAATTTTTGAGAAGAAAAGGTAAATGAACGAAGTCTCAACTTCGTTCTCCTGAACAAAAACCCTAAAGAAAATCCTTTATCAAAATTCTATGTCAACATATTTGCGTACAAGATATACAACGATGCCCATAACCACAATAACACCTAATATAATTATTATCGTATAACCGGTACTTCTGGTACTTCCTGTTTCTGCATCAGATATTTGTTCATCAGCAATCAAGTTTGTGCTAACCGTATCAATCGATTTTAGATTCTCTTCTACAGTAGAAGTTGATTCCGTTTTGTCTTCAACTACTGTTTTTGTAGTTTTAGTTTCAGAAGATATTACAAATGGTGAGAATCCAGCGGTCTCGCTCTCAAAGTACACGTACTCATCATCTTCTTCTGTAACAAAAGTTGGCAATGAACTCCAGGCATCGTCAGAATACCTGTACATTTTTACAGCATCATATTCAATGCCATTATTTTCCAGCCAGTCTTTTTTAACTCTGAAGTTGATTGAAAGGTTCTCAACATTATCCGTGTTTATGAATCCTGTCTTGCCTACCCAGATATTCATTTGCTGATACACATTACCCGGAGCATCCTTATCTGCATATAAGGAAGTGTCATTGAGCACTTCAATGGTTGTCTGTATCTTTCCTGAATTTTTCAAAGAATCAAACTGTATAGTCTGGAGCGCATTTTCTTCATTCCGGAACTCATAGACAATATGTTCACCCCTGTTAACGAAAATAATCTGTGCTTCCTTTATCAGGATATTTTCATATTTCTCGGCGGATGAGCCTCCACCACTGCCGGCACTGCTGCTTCCTGATGAAGAGGATGATGAACCTCCTCCACTGCTGCCTCCACTGCTGGTAGAGATTGACAGCGTTGAATATACCGTCTCTGACCAGGAGCCTTCATTGTCCGTGACCCTGAAGCTGATTATATGGTTGCCAATAGAAAGATTTGTGGTGTTGAAGCTGGCGGAAGTGCTAAGTAAGTCATCAAGGCTTGAATACCAGTAATAGCCAGCAATCGTACCGTCACTATCATTACCTTCTCCTGTAAAGTAAACAGGAAGATGTTCTTTTCCCGGGTTTGGAGAGATTGATCCTATGGTGGCAAGCGGTGCTTTGTTTGGAGTATCATTGATTACTAAATATGCTGAAACAATTTCCGACCAGAATCCTTTATCGTCCTGCACAGTGAAATAGATCGTATGATTTCCAGCAGAAAGATTGGATGTATTGAAACTGGGTGAACTGCTCAGATAACCATTAATGTCTGAGTCCCAGTAATAAGCAACAATTGTTCCATCCGTATCTGATCCACTTCCACTGAATGTCACTGATCGATTCTGTATTGCAGGGTTTGGTGTTATTGATTCGATGTTTCCAACTGGTTTTACATTGAGAGTTTCATTGATGACCAGTTCTTTTGTATCTTCTTCTGACCAGGTGCTCTTATTGTCCTGAACGCTGAAAGCAATCGTATGTGTTCCGGCAGTAATATATGAAGTATTAAAGCTTGCTTTTTTGCTTAATTCACTGCCATCCAGTGTCCAGAGATAAGCTTTAATTGTGCCGTCTTCATCGGTTCCGTTTCCTTCAAAAACTATTTCACTGCCTTCAGTTGCAGGATTTGGTGTTATTGATTTAATTGTAGCGACCGGGACCTGATTAGGGGCTTCATCAACTACCAGAAGCAATAGTTCCTCATCTGACCATTCGCCATCGTTATCCTGAATTTTGAATATAATTATATGCTGACCTGCAGAAAGATTGTTAGTATAGAAATTTCTGGAATTGCTCAATTGCCCTGCTTTATTGGATGACCAGCTGTAATTGACAATTTCACCATCGCTGTCAGAACCACTCCCTTTAAACAACACATAGTCTCCTTCTGTTGCCGGGTTTGGGGAAATTGAATCTATGGTTGCTAGTGGTTTCTGATTTGGAGCTTCTTCTACTGTCAGGGATTTGGACACTGCATCTGACCATGCACTGATGTTATCCTGAACTTTGAACGTTATTGTATGGGTACCTGCAGAAAGACTGTTTGCACTGAAACTCCCTAAGTCGCTTAAATGTCCATCTTTGTCGGATGACCAGCTGAAATTGATAATTGTGCCATCGCTATCGGAACCAGTTCCTAAAAAAGAAACACTCTCACCTTCCATGGCAGGATCAGGAGATATAAAAATTATTTCTGAAGTCGGTATTGAGTTATTATCGGCTGTCAAGTCGTCGCCTTCAGCCGCTAATCCTGCTAACGGCATTATCAAAAACACAATTAAGGCTGTGAAAATCATTTTTTTTGGATATGTCATTACGTACCACCTTGTAAAATCACAATCAGTAATAATATATTTTCCAATAAATTACCCGGTTATTTAGACACCTTCACAAAATCACAAATCGATATAATTTTTGCACAGCGGAACTAATTAGGTATATATATAACATATTTAGGCGCTGTAGAAAACCTATTTCCTACTAAAAAGTACATAGTCTTTTAAAAAGGATAAAAACCCATGTTACTTGACAGCGAAAACACACATGGGATGATCAGTGTTTTGTTCCAGATCAGAGATCTGGAGCACACTTTATAAGTCCAGTAGAAGAATTAAGTCTGTTTACTTTAATGGACTATTAAAACAAATACTTGATCCGTTCTACTCACATGGGGAAAGAATAAAAGTTACTGCTATTGATTCAAGTGGTTTTACCAGTGGTCATTGTAGCTACTATTATTCACTAACGAGAGAACAATACAAGCAGTAGTTATGATTCCTCTAAGACATAGGAAGAGAAAGAGGATCAAAGGCAAATTCCGCAGGAAAATGGTACAGGAGTTTGACAGGGAACTCTATCATAAAAGAAATCTGGTTGAAACGATGTTCTCAGTGCTCAAGAAAAAATAGGGTGAACAGATCAAGGTCAGGAAATATTGGAATCAGATTACAGAAGTCAAAATAAAGTTGATAGTTCATAATATTGATAAATATGTTAAAATATTATTCTTTGTTCAAGTGAGGATTTCTACAGAGCCTGATTTTTATAACTAACAAAAGAAGGTGCCACAACAATGTTTTTATAAACCAAGTGTTAAATATATAAACAATAATATTATAAATAAATATCAATCAGTCAACAATACTACTCTGAGAAATCTCTGGTGATATATTGAAAAAACTCCACATTTCGAGTATTCTGGTAACGCTTATTATCCTGTCATGCCTATCAATAACAGGGTGTATAGATACTCCCGACGCGCTTCCAGCATTTGTGGACGAGAGTGCCCTGGATAGTTATGGATGGTCGCAGATCGAAGCTGTTGAGTACAAGACCTTTGAACAAAAGATATCCAACTCAACCAGTGTCAGTATTAACAGCACGGTTGTTAAGTATCGCAACGACAGGCTTGCAGAAGACATTGAAAAGCAGATAAGTGATTTCAAGAACAATCATAATCTACCTGTCAACGTCGAAGTGCCATCGATCACTTCCGAGATCCATACCAGCCGCATCACTTTCCCGGCAGGTGTGAAACTACCCAATGATATAATAAACAGAATAGTGGAAAGCAGTGTGAACGACCTGAGATCGGAGAACAATATCGAGGATCTCAAGGCTACCAGCACAAGGCAGATCATATTGCAAAGCGGACTTACGGTCCCCGTCTACATACACTCGGGAGCCAGGGACTCCGGAAGCGGGGGCTTGAGTGTAATTGCAGTTGTCGCAGCATATGAAAATGAAGATTCCAGCACCATTATCACAGGGATAATCCCCAACGGCAGCATGTCAGTAAACATGGGACCTGTCAGCGGCAACCTCTTTACTATCGACGGTGAGCGCGAGCTGGAAGAGATGCTGAAACTGATAGCAACAGTTGAGTGATAGTTACTGACAGTTTATTAAAAATATCATTCTAGGATAATATCTATTTTTCTCTTTTTCTTATATATCCACAATTAAGTATTGATAAACCGAAATATCTATTTATATCAACACCTGCATGGACATTATGGTGTCCAAAAATGAGCCTTCGACTAAAAGAGCATTTTATTAAAAAAGTCATGTTAATAGCGATAGTGATGTCCATGATCCTGTTTTCCGGATGTGCGGGGGACAAAAGTAAGGATATCGAACAGAGGTATAATAATTCCCTGGGCATGGAATTCGTGCTTATTCCTGAAGGTGAGTTTTACATGGGTTCGGATTCAACTCCCGTGGTCGCCTTTGACAATCCAGCTCACGAAATAAAGATCCTTCAACCTTTCTATATGGCCAGATACGAGGTCACACAGAAGCAATGGACCATGCTGATGGGAAAAGACCCATCCTTCTTTGAAGGAGATGATCTGCCGGTTGAACAGGTATCCTGGAACGATGCCCAGGAGTTTATAAGGAAACTGAACGAACTTGAAGATACAGATAAGTACAGGCTGCCCACTGAAGCTGAGTGGGAATATGCCTGCAAGGCAGGCACAACAAGCGTGTTCTCGTTCACAGAAGAAGCAACAGACCTTGATGAGTACGGCTGGTCCGATACTTACGGCTGGTGCGCCATCAATTCGAACAGGACCACCCATTCAGTTGGAGAAAAAGAACCAAATCAATGGGCTCTGTATGATATGCATGGCAACGTATGGGAATGGACCCAGGACAACTGGCATGACACCTATGAAAATGCACCCACTGACGGCAGTGCATGGAAAGAAGATTCTATCATCCTTGTAGGAAGAGGAGGAAGCTGGATGGATGGACCCAATATATGTCAGAGTTCTTTTCGCGGGCAGCTGGATGCCGACAGCAGCATCAACGTCCTTGGTTTCAGGCTTGTCAGGGAAGTCTAGAAATTCCCTGCAATTGCTTTACCGGAACATATAATTCTTATAAGTCCCGACTTGAAGAACATGGTAAAGATCGCAGTTACAGGAAAAGGAGGTGTCGGCAAGACGACACTCTCCGGGACACTGGCAAGGATGCTTGCAAGAGATGGATATGATGTGCTTGCTATCGATGCAGATGCTGATATGAACCTTGCATCAGCCATTGGTGTGAAAAACCCTCCCAAGCCGCTGACCGATTACCAGGAACTCATTGAGGAGAGGGCGGGGGAGAAAGGCGGCGTGTTCAAGTTCAATCCCAAGGTCGACGATATCGTGGATATGTTCGGTGTTGTGGGACCGGATAACGTGAAGATGCTTGTGATGGGGACCATCGAAAGAGGCGGCAGTGGCTGTATGTGCCCTGCTTCAGCATTCCTGCGTGCCTTCCTGCGCCATGTTACCCTGAAGGAGAGCAGTGCCGTTATTCTTGACATGGAGGCGGGCATAGAGCATCTGGGCAGGGGCACGACCCGCGGAATAGACCTGATGATCGTGGTTGTCGAGCCGGGCATGAGGTCCATCGAGACAGCCCAGAGGATCAAGGAACTGTCAGAGGGCATAGAGATAAAGCATCTTGCAGCTGTGATCAATAAGGGCAATGCAGCCAATATAAGGCCGCATCTCGAGAAGCTCGGCATCCCGGTGCTGGGAGAGATACCTTATGATCCGGAGCTTGTTGAAGCCGACCTTCAGGGACTCGCACCCATTGATGTGGGAGGAAAATGGGTGGATGCCGTCAGAAGCATAAAGGAAAACATGCTGAGCATGATAGGAAAGTTCAGGGAAGAAGCATAGCTTAAAGGTGATCCGATGCCGCTAAGACAGTGGAAGAGGACGATTTTAATGTGAGCGGGGGAGACAGCATATGCATCCTGTCGGAAAATGAGGATACTGTGCTGTTGCTCATCTCCCTGCCCTCATGAGGATACCGGGTTATCTGAGTAATAGGAGTTCTTTTCTTTCGTTTGAATGTTCATAGTGTATAGCTGGACGGGCCAATTAGTACTATAAACCGACCCATCAATAAATTTACAATGATTGAGAGAATCTTGCGTAATCTACTATAAATAGCAGTAAGCATTTCTCTAAAATAGAGTGCCGTCTGAAATTATAATTGCTTGACAGGATGTACCGTACATGAAGAGACTATTGCTTGATGTGATATTTGCGTCGGAGAAACGGAAAAAGGTCCTCCTTTTACTCAGGGATGGAGCACAGGAAATGGAAACTCTCCTCAGATCCCTTGGTACCACCAGACAGGCACTGCTTCCTCAAATAAGAATACTGGAAGAGCATTATCTTGTTGTCCACCATGATGATACATATGAACTGACAACTATTGGGAAACTGGTAGTTGATGAGATGGCTTCTCTTGTGGGTACGTTAGAAGCCTTTGATATTGATATTGATTACTGGGGAACCCACAGACTTGATTTCCTTCCACCTCATCTGTTAAAGAAAATGAGCGAACTTAGGAACTGTGAAATAGTAAATCCCCCCATTACAGAATTATATTCTTTGCACAAGTCATTCAATCCTGAAAACATTCCTCGTTCGGTCTATATAGTTACTACTATCTTTTATCCTAATTTTTATTTAATAGTTGAAGAAATGCTTGAGAATGATTTCACTGTGTATTACATCGCCTCTCAGGAACTGTTCGATAAAATAAGAACTGAATATCCGGAAGAGTTTGAAAGTCTCATGAAGTATGAAACCTTCAACATGTATGTTTATAATAAGAAAATGAACTTCCTGTTCTTTACAGTTGATGAGGTTCATATTCTGATACAATTCCTAAGAAGAGATTCAAATTTCGCTAATAAGTATGTGCTATGTAACACAAAAAGTGCAGTCAAATGGGGAAAAGAACTATTTGAATATTGCCTGAAAGACTCTACGCCGATAACTAAGATCAAATGATCACTTTTATTTTTACTTACATGGTACTCACAGGAAATAAAGTATCACCGGAAGCAATATCACACCCATGGCGTGGCTCTTGCGTATCTTCAGGAACGATGGAAGCATCCCGACAGATGTGGCAATGGCAAATATCACCAGTCCGAACAGCCCCGTGAACAGGAGCACTAGAAGCGTGAGCACTGCGATCACAGAATAGCACAGGACAGGATAGTCTATGGACCGGAGCCACAGGTGAACCCGGTCACCAAGATAGATGGTCGAGAAGTAGGACATTATGGCTGTCATAACAATAGCACAAAAGAAAAGCACGATCGTGGATGCATCAAGGCTCACGCCACCGAGCAGTTCATTGACCACGACCATGGCCCCATTCCTTGACTTGCCGATGACGGCCAGAGCTATCAGGCCAAAGATCGCGTTGCAGGTATTCACTCCGGAGATCGAGACTATGAACTCTTTTGCAGAGCTGAGCATTTCGTCATCCGAATATCGCCGGTACTGGTCCTTTGAAAGATCCTGTTTAACGAACATGCGTGCAAAGACCGTCGCGATGGAAGAGGAGATACCCGGTAGCCATGCCACCAGGGAACCTGACACACCGCCGACGAAAATGCCTCGGAAGATACGCTTCCTGTCCAGTTCCAGCCGGGAGCGCAGCTGCACAGGAATGACAGCATCTGACATCAGGCTGATGATAAGTTGTGATGAGCCGAAAAGGCCGCTGAGCAGCGGGAGCAGGATGGAGGGCTCCCCGAAGGATATGACCGGCCTCACCAGATACTCCATACTGAAAGCGAATACTCCGAGCATCCCGCTCATAAAGAATATCATTAGTGCGTAGAACCGGCTCTTCCAGTGGGAGAGCGAGCCCTGCCCTCTTACAAATTCACCTCTTTCGGTCATTATCATGAGAAACACCAGAAAGATCAGGATCCACGCAAGATACGCCTGTATCACCGGATATGCTGTCATGAAGATAAGGGATAACGGGAGGGCTATGAACAGCGCAAGGGCAAC
>DANZ01000021.1 GCA_002501695.1 Methanolobus sp. UBA474
AAAGGGCAAGCTGGATGCAGGAGACCTGGTTCCTTGTGAGGATGATAGCTCCTCTGCTGCTCATAGGCGTTTTCTTCGCAGGTATCATTGTAGAGCTCCTTCCTTCCGAAGTAGTGGTAAAATACGTAGGTGGTGGCAATTTCATGTCGTACTTCATCGCCTCTGTGGCTGCTGCACTGATGTATTTCTCCACGCTTACGGAAGTCCCTATAATCAGTGCTCTTACCATACTTGGAATGGCTAAAGGGCCCGCTCTTTCCATGCTGCTCGCCGGTCCGGCATTGAGCCTTCCCAGCATGATAGTGATAAGCAGGATCATGGGAATTCAAAAGGGACTTTCATATATTGTGCTGGTGGTCATAATGGCAATGATCTCAGGATCCATGTTCGAATACTATATACTGTAAGTGAAAAGTGGTGTAAAGGATGAAACTGTTGATCATTTCGGACATACACGGGAACAAGGAAGCTCTCGATGCAGTTATGGCTGTACCCCATGATGATGTTATCTGCCTCGGAGACATTGTGGATTATGGCCCGTCCCCCGGCGAATGTATCGATCTGCTCAGGGAGCAGGACATACCAGCCATCCGGGGAAATCATGATAATGCGGTAGCTTTTGGAATGGAATGCGGCTGTGGTTATGAGTACAAACACCTCTCCCTGGCAACAAGAGAATACACCACAGACATCTTGAATGATATGCAGATGGAGTTCCTTCGCGCTCTTCCCATGAATCTTGAACGGACAGAAAATGGCATCAAGCTCTACTTTGCGCATGGCAGCCCCCTGTCCTTCTATGATTATATCAAGCCCGACACTCCCGAAGAGACAATTAAGGAGCTTATAAAGGAAGTAGATGCAGATGTCCTGTTCATTGGGCATTCCCACCTTCCTTTTATAAGGACGGTCGGTGATATGATACTGGTTAATCCGGGCTCGGTGGGCCAGCCCAGAGATGGCGATATACGAGCAAGCTGCGCTGTCTTTGATACTGACACATTGCAGGCTGAGATCGTCCGGACAGAGTATGATATGGAAAGTGTCTTCGGGAAGATTAGGAAGAACATGCCTCATGCAGATGAACTGATCTCAATATTAAAAAGGGGAAAGTGAAATTAAATTATCATTCCCTCAAATGATAATTCAAAAAGCAAAGGTGATATAATGAAAATAGAGATCCTTGGAACAGGTTGTGCAAAGTGCAAGAAGACAAAGGAAATAGTCGAGCAGGCAGTTGCTGAGCTTGGTGTCGATGCGGAAGTGGTTAAGGTCGAGGACATAAATGCTGCAATGGATTATGGCGTAATGATCACGCCGGCTGTTGTGATCGACGGGGACGTAAAGATAGCAGGGAAGGTCCCGTCGCTGGATAAAGTAAAGGAATGGATCGCAAAATAAAACATTGAGGAATGAAAATGGCAGAAGATATAAAAATGGCGAAAACCGCTAAATGTGCATGCGAAGCTGCATTCGTCGGCCTGTATGCATGCTCCGGCGGCTCCAATGTGGGACAGATGGCAAACAGGATAGCAGTTGAGCTTACTAAGCAGGGTAAAGGCAGCATGATGTGTACTGTCGGGATCGGGGGCAATGTCCCAGGCATCATGAAAAGTACGGAAGGTACGGACGAGATCATTGCCATCGACGGCTGTCCCCTGATATGTGCAAGGAGAACACTGGAACTTGCAGGATTCACAGTCAATAAGCATATAGTCCTCACAGAGCTCGGCATGCAGAAGAACAAGGAACTGGACCTGGAAGGGAGCGAGATAAAAGAAATGATGACAAAAGTAGAGAGTGCTTTTGACATTTAAAGCGGGGGTCACCTGGATTAAGGCAGATTCACATGGGTCCCATTGAAAAGTTCCAACCTGTATCCATGTCTGCTGGCATTGGTGGAGCATGTCCCGCTTCCCACATCCATTCTATGAGCCTGATCCTCCAGCTGGTATTGCTACCAGTGTATTTGCTGGTATTCGCATGGACCATTGCACTCAGTGGTTTCCCACCTGTTGCGTGTGAGGAAGTGATGGGTATGCAAAGTAAAGCTTGTTGAAAACTGGCGCTGACAAATTTATTTAAGAGGGGATTTCCCCTCTTTTTCAGTGTTCACCTACACTCACATCCGTCCCGCTCACCTCGGCGCTGACATGGGGGTTATAGTACGAATACGCCCGGCTCTCCTGTGCGATCGCCTTCACCGGGAACAATGCCCTCATCTGGATGCTGAAGCTTATTTCCTCGCCCGGCTGCATGTCATCAATATAGAGTATCACTTTGCGGCCTGCGACCTCATAGCGGGTTATCACGCCTTCTTCCTTAAGAGCTGCAAGGCTTGGTATTACAGGAGTGAAGCCGGTGGGCACTGCTATATCCACTATCATCATGCCGCTGGATGTCGCCCTGCCGTCGATGCCGCGCAGGCCGTTGTACTTCAGGCGGGTCTGCACGTTCACAATATCGTTCACGGTGACATTTGCAGAGTCGTATTCCACTTCAAGCTCGATCTCTTTCTGCGGGGCCACCTCAGGCAGTATCACATTGAAGCGCCTTACAAGCTGGTAACTGAGCTCGCCCGTACCTTCAAGTTCCAGCTTTACCTGCGATGCGTTCTGAGGGATCTCGATGATCTGTACAACATCGAAATTCCCGGGGTTCACGTCTATCGACCTTACCGTGGCATTGTCTGCAAATACCGTTACTGTTGCATCTACATCTCTTCCGGCTGATGCCGCCGCACTCATCAGCGCCCTGAAAGCCATGACAGTGTCCTGGGTACTGGAGAAGCCTCCATTGGAATTGCGCTGTGCTGAGATCCATTTCAGCGAAGAGCTGGCTACGGGGTTCTTTGCTTCTATCAGTGCAAGGGTGGCATAGGCCGTGGTCTCTACGTTCTTGCTGGACGGCACCATGAAATCATAGCCGCGGTGCTCGTATGGCATCGGCACCGGTCCTTCGCCGTAGCCCCAGTAAGTGCCGCTGTCATCCTCTTCTGCGATCGCGAGCAGGTCTTTCAGGGCTTTATCCGCGAAGGGACTGTCAAGCTTCTGCAGGGCCAGGGCACCGATAGCAAGAGCGTAAGGGTCTTTCTGGGCTGCCAGGTTGTCCTCAAGATACCTGCGGGCGTCGGCCATCATCACCGGATTTGCGGAACCGTATTCATCAAGCGCCAGAGCTACATAGGCTGTCAGGGCGTATGTGCCGCTGACCCCGCCCATCATGTCCTGGTGTATCACAAAACCCACCGGCTCCCAGGAGCCGTCAGCCTGCTGGTGAGAGCCTATCCAGGCTGCGGAATCGGCAAGAATACCCTCATCAATGGTGGTGAGGTCTCTTGCCCCGCTGAACTGGGAGAGCACGAACGCTGTCAGCCACAGACTGCCTTCCGGATCGCTCTCCCCAAAAGCCGAGAAGGAGCCGTCTTCGTGCATGTAGGTCAACTGTCGCTGGTAGCCTGTGATTATGTACATCTCGGCCTTGGCTTTGAGTTCGGGGTTATCCTGGCCTGTGGCCTCAAGGTAGCGCAGCACCTCAACATCTGTTGAGAAGAGCATCATGTTCTGTTCCCCGCACCCGTAGGGCATGCCCAGCAGGTTGTCAACGCCATTGATGGTCTGGGCCACTATGCTCGGGCTGAAGCTCACAAGCACCTTTCCTGAATCTGCAACTATCCCTCCCGGAAGAGTTGCATCCAGAAGCGCAGAACCGTTCTTCAGGACACCATTATCCACAAGCTCCCTTGTAGCTCCTTCAGGCTCAACTATCACATCCTTCCTGACGGCATCGGCCTTCTCTGTGGTCTGGCCTGTTATCTCGAGGGTCATCCTGCCGACCCCGGTGGGCCGGATAGTGAAACTGGCATAGCCCACACTGTTGGCTTCAACTGTCACTTCCTGCACGTCATCTCCGGCTATATCGAACCAGTCGGCGCCTGAGAGAGTAAGCCTTACGTCCTGCTCCCTGTCAAGATAGTTGTAGACCTGCACCTGCACCGGGAACTCCTCGCCCCGGATAACCGAGTAGGGCAGGTCAGGGTCAATGAAGAAGTCCTGGAACACTGTCAGGCTTGATTCGGAAATGCCAATGCCGTCCGATCCGGATGAGACTGCATGCATCCTCCATGTTGTAATGCTGTCGGGTGCTGCCAGTTCAAGGCTTGCAAGACCATTCTCATCGGTGAGCAACTCAGGCATCCAGACCCATGTCTCAGGGAAGAACTGGCGCACACGCTGTACCTCTGCAAGGGAAGCGCCTGAACCCGTATCCTCCCCAGCGGACCCATCATCAGCTATATCTGCGTCCATGGGAGCTTCTTCCATCACAGGGGCTTCCACAGCCATCTCATTCCCAAGGGCTTTATCCATATCAACAAAACCTCCTGCAAAACCATCCGCTTCCCATTCCGCCCTGTTCTGTGACCGAGGGACATTTATCCCCGGAGATGCCATTACGGTCACACCGGTACCCTCAAGCATCTCATAGGCACCCTCACGATACCAGGAAGGATGGGACTCTGCCTGCGGCTCCATAAAGCGCTTTTCCAGCTCATCAAAGACCTGTTTCAGATTGAGCCGGCCTCCGCTCAGGGAATATACCGACTCGTCAACGATGGAGAAGCCTATCATGGACCTGCTGCCCGCATCGAAATATACGGTCACGTTTTCCCCCGGCTCCGCTGATCCATTGTCAAAGGAAGTTTTCAGGTCCACCTTTGAGGAGAACTGCACGTCAAAGGGCAGCACATCCACGGAAACCTCGCTATCTGGATTGATCATGTAGGCCACGACCTTTGCCTGCGGGCTCATCTGCAGTGTCACAGGGACATTGATATCCTGCTCCCTGCTGGTTCCCGAATAGACGGTCCTGCCGTTGGCGAACACATCATAGAATACAGTTCCTGGATTAGTGGAGTAGACCCTGAAAGTGACGACATCCCCTACTTCCGGAATACCATTGCTGAGCTGGCTGATATGGATGAAACTTGCGCTTGGAGAGTAGACAGCATTCATCTCCTTATATGCATAGGCATTATCTGCATTTGCAGTGATGGAGCATTGCAAGGCAGATGCAGGCACATCATAGGTAAGGAGTGCGCCACCGTTTTTGGTGGATATGGTTTGCTGGTCTGCAGTATCTTGGTAGGACTCGTCCCTGAAGGTCACATCAACAGTCACCTGAGTGTCCACAGGCTTTCCTCCGGGATCCTTGGTCACCACGAGCACCTGAAGCGGCATGCCTGGCTTGATGTAGCTCGATTCGGGGATTATCTGGAGCACAAGCGGGGACTCGGCAATGGTCAGCAGCTTGTTGCTGGTCTCGCTGTGGTTACCCGTATCCGTGACAGTGACATTCAGAATCAGGCTTGCCTGCCCGCCCGCACCATAGGTGCCCGCTGCATATCCAACAGCAGGCAGTTCGAAATCCACAGAGCCGTTGTCAAGCTTCGCATCGTAGGTGGCATACTGCTCCCACTCACCCACATATCGGGAAGCTTCAACAAGCACCTCACCTTCCACATCCTTTCCAAAGAAATATGATGATGAAACTGTGCCTGTTATCCTGTCCGACACAAGGAACCAGTCCCGGGGAGTGCTTACCGTGACATCGAATTTCGGGAGCACGTACTTATCCACCTGGATATCCACATTTGAGATAGAATCCCCTGCTGTTGCCTTTATTTTCCAGGTTCCCAGGTTGAGCTCGGAGGCAAGTGGCAGGTCGAAAGAAGCAACACCGTATTCATTCGAGCTCATTTCCTCCTTGAAAACCTTGATGCCTTTTGCATCCGTTATCTCGACCAGTATATCCTGTTCCACAGGCACCAGATTGTTGTTGAGTGAGAGTATCCTGCCGTGGATGGTCTGGCCTGGCTTGTAGATGGGCTTGTCAGTTTCGATGAAGAGCGGGTTGTTACGCACTACTTCCACTGTGGCAGTGAAATTGCGCCCGTAGCCTGCCGGCCTTGCAGTGAGCACATAGCGGCCCTCTTTCACATCAGGCACCTCAAAGGAAGCTACGGAATTGCCTGCACCGGCTGTAGAGGCCGTTATTAGAGATACTTCCGTATTATTCTCGTCGGTGAGAGTGTATTCAATGCACCGGCTGACCGGCTGGCCGTCCTCAAAGGCTGCCATGGTTATCGAACTCTCGCCGCCGGAGAAAAGCACTCTGGGAGCGAGTATGAAGAACTCATCTCCTGCATCTGCAAGCTGCCCGGTACACGGACCAGCCACACTGGAAGAGAGTTCATTTTTGTTATCGATACACCCTGAGAAAAGGGAGAATAATATCAGTATGCAAAGTAACCGGGACTTAAGTCTGGTCCCTTTCATTTTTAGTATCATTTTTCTACCACACCCGACAGAATATCAGGAATATTGTTATGATAGAAAGTATGGAACAGGACGGTATATACTTTGCTTAAACTTCAAGGGTGTTTGAAGTTATAAAGGACAGTACAATTTTAATTCGAAATTCAAAAGCCTTCCGATCGAGTTTCGACAACTGGGGTCTTTAGGACTGCAGCGCCCCCACCAGCCTCTTCGTAATCTCCGCCACGTGCCTGCCCTGGAACCGTGCGATCGCCAGTTCGTTCTCGCTTGGGAGCCTTGTGTCCGGGCCACTCCCTGCGATAGTTGAGGACCCGTAAGGACTGCCACCTGTGATCTCAGTAAGTATGGATTGCCTTTTCTCAGAATAGGGCACACCAACTATTATCATGCCGTGATGCAGCAGGGTAGTGTGAAAGCTCAGGATCGTGGATTCCTGGCCCCCGTGCTGGGTAGCGCTGGCTGTGAAAACGCTTCCTACCTTGCCGATCAGTGCACCTTCGGACCACAAACTGCCAGTCATGTCAAGGAAAGCGCGCATCTGCGCTATCATCATCCCGAACCTTGTAGGTGTGCCGAATATGACCGCGTCCGCCTCGGCCAGGTTATCGGGAGTTGCCTCCGGAATGTGACCGAACATCTTCCTGTACTCAGTAGCCCCCTGTTTTTCCAGGACCTCTGGCGTGTATGTCTCAGGGATCTGATATAAACACACATCAGCTCCTTCTACTTCCCTGGCCCCCTCGGCAATTGCTTCGGCCATCCTGTATATGTGCCCGTACAGGCTGTAGAAAATGACATTTACTTTCACAATACCCCTCTTACTTTAGCTCCCTGCTGAATATCCATTGATAACATCCCGCTCCCCACCTGCAAATCCAGGTTGAGACACTCATCAGGATATGTCTGATAAACTCTGTGATGACACCAAATAAATAACTTCCCCGGCAGAAGCCTCTATCCGCAAGTATAAGTAGAAGAAACATGATGATAGATATAATTATCATTAGTATGTAAATATCTAACATATAGATAGTAATTTAGCTCATAATGTTAGAAACCCATATAAGAGGATAATAATGGATAAACGCGAAAGATACACAAGAACAGCGTACTCCTTAGCGGTCTTACTCATAACTGCAGGAGTGGCTATGGTTGCGTTCCTTGAGGATCATCAGGAAATGGCTATCAGCCTTATCAATATCGGCGGAGTGATGATCTTTGTGACGTTCATCAGGGCAAAGAGATCAGGAGACGGTCCGGTAAAGGATGAAAGAACTGTCAGGATAGGTTCCTACGGACTTTCTTACTCCTGGTTCGTCACCCTTATTCTGCTTGCTGTCCTGTTCTGGATAGACTACTTCGAACTAGTGCAATTCACAGTTGACCAGATACTGGGACTGCTGATCCTCGTAATGGCAGTCACTGCAAAAGGGTTCCAGTGGTACCTGTTCAGAAAGGGTGATGTGGAGTGATGGAGTGATCAGGAGACAAAGATGAAGACCAGGAT
>DANZ01000117.1 GCA_002501695.1 Methanolobus sp. UBA474
CTGCAGATCGAACTCCGGGTCGTGGTAAAGGTAGTCCGGGTACTGGTCCACGAGCAGCGTCATGTTCTCGGTCCAGTTGTACTTGCTCCGGGGCTCTCCTGTGATGGTCATGGTGCCGATGACACTCATTTCCCTGGCAAGGGCCGTTGATGCTTTCTGCATGGCGGGATTGTTGAAGAGGAGAGAGGTATCGCCGCCCAGCAGCAGGGACAGGGAGTAGCCTTGTTCTCTGGCGAAGGCGTCCTCAACGTAGCCGCCAAAGGAAGAACTGTCTTCCTGGTTGCGCTCGACAGTGTATCTTAGCAGATAGTCGTAGGCTTCACTTTTTGCAATGGCACGGGCGGCGTCGCTGCTGGTGGTGTACATGGAACCGGTTAGGTGCCGGTCCTGTTGTGCGAAGGACTCTTTCATGTCGGCTGTCCCCATCTCTGCCACGATATCAAGCGAAGCGTCCTGAATGAGCAGCGTGGGGTCCTTGCCAAGATTTTCGCCAAGCAGGGAAACTTCCCGGGAGGGATTCTCCCGGTTGATGGAATCGAACATGGCCTCCATCTCTTCGGCCATTGCCCTGTGCAGCCAGTCGGGGACGCGGCAGTAGACCTTTTGAGCAGAAAGTTCCTTCCCATCCGGATAGAGGCCGTACCGGCTCTGGATAAGTACCATATTGGGGAGGATGTACTGGTCACGGTACCTGTCGGCGGCATCCGAGCAGTCTGTGTCGGGCCTTGTCAGGCCGCTGACAGACACTTCCGTGTCCCTGTAATCATAGGTGCTGCCGGGAACGTAATTGCGGCTGACCCCGGAATAGCCGCCGGATGGCAGGTACTGGTGGTAGACGAGGGTTATATTTTCGGTCTCAACCTGCATATGAGATGCTGTGCCCTTATTCACGAGCGCGGATACCTGGGTCCCGGAGGAAGTACTTGATTCGGTCCTTGTCTTGGTTACGTTATCTTCTGTGTAATGCACCTTGTAATAGTATCTGTAATCGTAATCGATCTCCCATCTCGATTCAACTTCGAAGTTCATTATGTAGGTTACCTTCCAGTCAAAACTGTGCTGTTCACTTTCAAGGTATCCGCCTGTGCGGGTTTGGTCTGCAAGAGCATCGTTTCCGTTGTATTCGTAAATAGCATCTATATCGGTGCATTCTATAGTCGTACCCAGATGCTGCACGTTTGCACCTGTCAGCGCCCAGTCATTTTTGGGGGTGGATACCTCTGCAGTATGGCCGATGGAGAGAACATCATTATAGATGATCTCGTCTTCTAGAGACCGTGTATGAGTTACGGAAAACGGGTAATACCCTGTCCAACTGATCTTATGCCCTGAAACTGTCGTTGAAGTGCAATTGCCGTATCTTCCCAGGAAGTCCATTATTTCGGGATCATCGAGCCCGTCCCTGAATACCTGTCCCTGTATGGTGGCACTGTAGACGTTATGGGTAACGTTGTGCAGCAGGTCATCCTGCCTGTTCTTCCATTGCCCGTCATTATAGATCCATCCATAGTACACGCTATCGGTATAGTTGGATATTGAAACAACGATCTTTGAATTGTTTGCAACCTCTTCCATGTTTGTATTGGAGTCCTTCATCGACTCGTTGATGCCTTTATCAACATCGACATTAAAAGAGCCTGTTGTAGACAGGTTCCCGTAAGAGGTACTGATATTGTTATGCTTCTCCTGCTCATAATCGGAGCTTCTTCCGGAGATGTCGGTGTAGAGCACTTTTCCGTTGTAGTAGGTGGTATAGGCCGCTGCCCAGGGGTCCACAGAATCGAACACACGTTTTTGCGTATACAGTGTGCCGGCGTTCACGGAAGAGGTAAGGGACGGGCCTGTGACGATGTTGAGCGGGCCGTTGAGGTAGTGTTGCCAGGGACCATAGGTGAATGTCCTGATGTTCGTGGCTCCCAGTACTATATCCGAGGTCTCCCTGCTGCTCAGGGCCCGTTCGTACTCCGTGGTCAGCTGGGACAGCAGCGGCTCCCTGGAAGTCACAAGTGTCGAGATGTCCATGCTGCGGTTCACGCTTGTCCCCGTACCCATGTCCACAAGCGTGTAATTGAGGTCCCGGATGGTCAGAGTGTAATATATCGTGTAATCGTTACCTTGAGACCTTTCTACCTGGCGCGCAAGCGTGCCGTTGATCTTGCCGACCTCTACCTGCGATGGCTGCACATCAGG
This sequence comes from Methanolobus sp. UBA474, assembly GCA_002501695.1. Classification (GTDB taxonomy): domain Archaea; phylum Halobacteriota; class Methanosarcinia; order Methanosarcinales; family Methanosarcinaceae; genus Methanolobus. Next base: position 2,191 of record DANZ01000117.1, read on the forward strand.
AGCTACATTTATGGCGTAATTGTTGAAAGTATGCACGTTCCTCTGATAATTGCTCTCTAGAAAGCGGTTGAAATGATATGCTGTAATATCCTTTACAGGATTGGTGCCCATATAGAACCAGTTAGTTGCCTTGGTTTCGTTTCGGTACATCAGTATGAGGTAGCCATATTCATCGGTAGCGTTCTCAGGTATGGTTATCCTTTCAGTGAACTCGGACCTGCTCCAGAAGGTGTGGGTCTCATCATAAACGATGGTTTCATAGACCGTTCCCGAGGATCCCTTCACAACAAGTGTTCTTGGTTTTGTCGAGAATGTGCTGACTATCGCTTCGAACACATTGGAAGGCAATTTTACAGTTACCCCTATAGTTTCACCCGGTTCTGCCTCCTTACCGTTTGAAACCACGAAGAATCCGTCCTCCCCCCATTCACCATAAACCGTTCCTTCTGACCTGATGACAGGATGCTCTCCCTGCCATTTGAGGGCCTCCATGCCGGCATAGTTGAGGCATCGCGCAAGGTCTGCTGAAGCTATGTCCTCTGCAGCCTTTTCCATATTGATGCCATCTGTCTGATAAATGGTCTCAGCAATGTCGTAGTCCATCTTCATAAGGTAAAAGGAGGATATGATAGAGAAGAGGAGAACGAAGATGCCAATAACTGCGAAAGGGATGTATGCAGTAGTGTCCTTACAAAAGGGACGAATGTGCATTGCTGTTTTTGGCCTCATGACAATACCGTTTTTCTTCAGTCGATCTACTTTATGTAGAACTGGAAGTAAGAAGTAAATTTGATATTTAAACATTGCGATTTTATTCCTGAAGGATACAACAAATTAATAAATAACATAAATATGCATCAAGTATTCTGATAATATGACCGGAATATATCAGAGCGATTAAAGCAGGCCAAAAAACAAGAGAGAGAGAAAAGTAATAATAAGAAAAAGACCCATGATTATTTGTATCAGGAACAGCAGTAAATTTCAGGAGAGTGTGGGCATTGACGATAATAGAGATAATGGGAAGAGGCACTCAGGACAAAGGTTTTACAAAAGACCTGTTCGAGATCATGCAATTTCCCCCTGAGGGAATATTCAGCACCGTGCTTGCAAAATCGGATACATACAACTACACACTTATGTGCCTGGCCAAAGGAACCGATATAGACACCCATACATCATCAAAGAATGGAGTTGTTCAGGTGCTTAAAGGAAAAGGAACATTCAGGCTTTTTGACCGGGATATTGAAATGAAGCCAGGTATTTTCATCTTCATGCCGGCAGATGCGCCCCATTCCCTGAGAGCAGATGAGGATGTGGCAATACTGCTCTGCCTTACGGTATAAAATTGAGCTGGGTGATGATTGTCACATATAAGAAGTGCCCATCACCCAGCCATATAAAAAAGCTATCAAGCTTCAGAAAGATCCTCTGCACTGAGCTCGAATGTATAGATGATCGCTTCCTCATTGCGCATATCTGTCCAGACTATGCTGTCCCCGTATATATCAGGATAAACCTGGTTTGACACATTCACGGTCACCTGCAATTCTTCCCCTGTAGAGAGGTCGTGCATGTAAATATCCCAGTTCCCGGGCATGTCGCCATCCTGATTGCGGTCGTCTATCCATACTATGCGATTGCCGCTGATAGCCGGGTCCACCTGCCATGACCCATTTGTTGTAACCTGCATCTCCTCACCTGAAGAGAGATTATACATGTATATATCCTGGTTGAAATTGCGGTAATCTGTCCATACCACCCTGTCGCCATCGATTGCAGGAAGATATTGCTCGGACTCGTTTTGCGTCAGTTTTGATTCTTCACCGGAAGAGATATTATACGTATATATGCTGGAACTGCCATTACGGGCATCCTCCCATACAATTGTGTCCCCATGGATAACAGGATACCACTGATCAGCCTCGTTGGTCGTGATCTGTGTTTCCTCTCCCGTAGTGACGTTATACATATAAACATCCATGTTGCTGTTACGCATGTCTGTCCAGACTATCCTGTCCTCATAGATCACAGGATTACGCTGGTCAGCCGGATGGACTGTGATCTGCATCTCCAGTTCGGAGGAGAGGTCATACATATAGATATCCCAGTCTCCATTGCGATTATCCTCCCATACAATAATATCCTCATATATATCAGGAGTCATCTGGATGAACGGGGTTGACGTTATCTGCACTTCTTCTTCTGATGAAAGATTGTACATATAGATGTCAAAAGTCTCATTACGGGTATCGGTCCAGACTATCCTGTCCTCATGGATAGCAGGATACCACTGCCCTGTCCCATTGGACTCTATTTGCTTTTCAATGCCTTCAGCCATGTTCGCAGCTGCCGTACCCATGGAAATAAGGGACAGACCTATCAGGAAAGAAATTATTGTACTTTTTCTTAGTTTCACTTATATACACTCCCGGAGAATCCAAGTCCTCCCATGGACCCGAATTAGTTACACTTATATATAGGGCCTCCAGGCTTTTGTTGCTTTGGAAACATTCTTCCTTAACTAAGCTTGCTGGAACATACTTCCTGAGAGATATGATGATGTACCCTCCGGATCATACCGGGATCTTACCTGTTGCCATAGCAGATATAAAGAAAAAGGGACAAAGATAAAGAAGGAGAATACAATAGGAAGGCAAATTAGGTGGCATGAAAAGGAAACGATCCTATGGCAATAAAAAATTTATCCAAAGAACTACCCGTGGAAGAGTATGTTATAGAGAAGGAACCATACTACATTCCTGTTGGCAATGAAGTTGAAGTATTCACAGCAGCTTACAAGAATCTGCTGCCAATTAATCTCAAGGGACCTACAGGATGTGGGAAGACACGTTTCATGGAATATATGGCTTACAGATTAAAGCGGCCGCTGATAACTGTTGCCTGCCACGAGGATCTCACCGCGACCGATCTTGTAGGAAGGTTTCTGATAAAGGGGGACTCTGTGGAGTGGAACGACGGCCCGCTTACAAAAGCCGTAAAGAGTGGAGCTATATGCTACCTTGACGAAGTGGTCGAAGCCAGGAAAGACACAATAGTTGTCATACACCCGCTTACCGATGACAGGCGCATGATCCCTATAGACAAACTGGGAGTGATCCTTAAAGCATCACCACATTTCATGCTTGCCATATCCTACAATCCAGGTTACCAGAGTGCCGTAAAGGATCTTAAGCAGAGCACCAGGCAGCGATTCGTTTCGATCGAATTTGATTATCCGCCAGCTGACCTTGAAAGGCAGATCGTCATCCACGAGAGCGGAGTGGATAACAGAATGGCAGGGTTCCTTGTGGAGATAGGCCACAGAATACGCAATTTCAAGCACCATGGGCTGGAAGAGGGAGTCAGTACGCGTCTGCTTATATATGCAGGCAAGCTAATACATGAGGGTATAGACCCCAGAGAAGCATGCAGGATAGCAATGGCAAGGCCAATAACAGATAATGCTGATCTTCAAAAGAGCATTGACGAGATAATATCGGCCATCATAGAGTGAGAGGCAGCAGTGGGAACGGATACAGGTACATATTACCTCACGGAGGAGGATATCGCCTCGCTGATAGGCTCTTACTTCCCAAAACTCGACAGCACCGATATTTCCCGGCTGACGGAAGGGTTCGAAGGGCTCAAGAGAGATGACATGAAGGCTATCCTTGATCCGGGAACCAGCGTGTTAAAGAGGGGTCTCAGGGTCCTCACGGCTTACCTGAAGGCCGCGCCCGAAGTGTATAAGCTTCTGACCTGGGAAGATTTCCCCAAATGGCTCCTTATTGCCCGGAAAGTGTCTGTCCTTAGTGTATCCTGCTGTGAAGGTTTTTTTGAGTCCTCGGCCGGGATCATCGGCAAAGGCGGCCTTAGCCTGCTTGAAAGATGGACCGGCCTGGGAATAACCTATGCTAAAAAGAGTAAATGGCTGGCTATCGCATATTTCAAATACACAGGTGTGACCGTTGTTTCAACGGATTTCGAGAACTTTGAAGAGCTAGTCACGATTGGCAGGGGCTTTGCGGACTCTAATGTGAACGTCGCCGAAGAATATTTCAAGGATCTTCCCCGCTTGCAGTCCCTGCTATCAGCGCCGGACTTCCTTCTGTGGTGCAGTATCATAGAGCACCTGCTCAAAATACACTGGCTGACTGCAGTTGATATTATAGCCTCAACACCGGGAATGCTCTCGGAGATCCCACCCCAAAGAAGGAGAACGATACTTGAAGAACTGTATGCGCTCCTTGAGCACGGAGGGACACCTGCACTTGCTCTGCTCAGGAATGCTCCGCATGCTATCGGGAAACTTGATGACAGGGGTGTGAGGAGGTGGGCGACCATTGCCTCCGATATTGCAAAAAAAGACATCGAAGCATCTGTATATTTTATGAACTGGAGCCCGGAAATACTTGGTCACCTGGAAATGGAAGAGCTTGAGGAATGGGCAAATAAATGCATAACAGCACTAATCGATAAACATGCATTCCGCGCATACGTCTATGGCAGTTTCAAGGGCATTGGAAAGCATTCCTACGACATTGGCCGGGAATCGAGATCGTTCCTGCTGGATATAGGAGTACGGCTCGCACTTGCTAACCCTGAATGCGTGGAAAGTTACTTCGAGAATGCGCCCCGTGTTCTAAGCCTGCTTACAAAGGAAAATTTCAGAGAGTGGGTGGAGATAGGCATCTTGATCTCAGATCAAAGTTCCACCTATGGCTCGGGCTATTTCATAAACTCTGCCTCGACCCTGGGTAAAATGATCCCGTCGTATCATGGCGATATATTCAGGACGGCACGTGTACTGCTCGAAAAGGACTGGCTGCTTGCAGGAGCATTCTTTGAAAACCTTCCACTGATGGTTGAAAAGATAGAGGCGGAAGATATAAGGAGATGGGCAGGTACAGGGATCAAAGTTCATGAGCATGATGAAAAGATGGCTCTGGAATACTTCTCCCATTCCCATCTCGTCATGAAGGACCTTGGCATCTCAGAGCTGGAAGAATGGGCCCTGAACGGAATAAAGATACTTGAGGAGAACCCGCTGCTTGGAAGACCTTATTTTTCCCTTCGGTCTAAAAGTTCAAGGGACTTCATTGAAGAGCTTACAGGCTCGGTTGCTCTTCAAAAAGTGGCAGCTATCCTGAGATACTATGCACTCGGACTTTCAGGTGTCAATTTCAGTATCCTTTCACGCAAGGTCCTGCAACTGGAAGAGGAAATTGGATCGATAAACCCTGTGGTTGCAGGCAGGACAATATACCTCGCTCCGCGGATAAAGGAATATGGTGGCTTTGAGGATAATTTCAGGATCTACAAGCTGAGTGTTATGCATGAGGTAGGCCACGTGCAGTTCAGTTCCATGGAAATTCCCTTAACCGGATCATCGGGATTGATCGAAGTGATCTGGGGAAAATACGGAAGGGAGAAGGATGGCACTTATATGGCCCGGAAACAGCGGGAACAAATCTCAGACAGGGATACAGTGGATATCTCGGATGTCATAGCTATGTTTCCTAATGAACCGCTTGCAGCAAGCATACTGGGAGTGCTGGAGGATGCGAGGGTCGAGTACATGATAATGGATTCCTATAAAGGGGTTCGTTCAGACCTTGAGAACATCAGGTATCAGATGCTTCTGGCAAGGCCGGCCCCGGGGGAGGGTCTTGATGAGTTCATGGAGGCACTTCTCTGGTTATCAACAGGTCATGAGCCTGCTTTTGCCCTCACCGGTACCACAGAAGACCTGTTAGAGAAGGTGCGTGGCTCCCTGCAAAATATGATCTTAGAACCGGACTCCTCTATCCTTGACTGCATGAGGCTCACCTTTGAGATATACATGCTTCTGGACAGCCATTTCGGGCCCCTTGGCTCAAAGGAATATGACATCCTGAGAAATATAGAATACAGAGGCATGGGCCTTGGGGCTTATGGGGATAAAGAACCTCTTGCAAGCAGGGCACATGAGAATGTCATCAAGAGGTTTATCCCGGAAAGCGAGACAGACCTGACGGCAGAGAAGGAAAGGCCAAAGGAAGAAAAGGTCAAGAGCAGATCCAGCTATGCTAAAGACAAGGACTGGAAGATACGGGGGAGCTACAGGTACGATGAGTGGGATACTACTATCAGTGACTACAAGTCTGACTGGTGTACCGTGAACGAGGTCGAGCCTGTGGGTGTATCCGCGGACTATTACAGAGATGCTTCGGAGCGTTACAGGAACGAGATAGCCCTTATCAGGCGCGTGTTCAGCAGGATGAGACCGGAAGCATTCCACAGGATGAGGGGACAAACAGACGGCACTGAAGTTGACATTGATGCCTTCATAGATGCACTTATAGATAAAAAAGGTGGCATTAATCCGGAAGACAGGCTGTATATCAGATGGGACAAGCATGAAAGAGATGTAGCTACCCTTTTCCTTCTGGATGTCAGCGCTTCCACCCGCAAGGTGCTTGGCATGGACGGAAGGAGCATCGTGGATGTGGAAAAAGATGCCCTCATTGTGATGATCCAGGCGCTTGAGAGCATCGGGGACAAATATGCGATATATGCTTTCTCAGGCAATACCCGGGAAGATGTGGAGTATTTTGTCATAAAGGAATTCGATGAGGAACTCTCCGAGGACGTGGCTCGCAGGATAAGCCTGTTGGAACCTGCTGCCAATACGAGGCTTGGACCTGCTATCAGGCATTCAATCACCAAACTGGACCAGGTCAATGCAAGGACCAAGATAATGGTGCTTCTCTCTGATGGGGAACCCTATGACACATGCACCGGAGAGGGCGCTTACCAGGGACATCTTGCAGAGGAGGATACGAGGATCGCCATTCGCGAATTAAGATCGCAGGAAATGCATTTCTTCTGTATTACAGTAGATAATAACCCGGGGGAGTACCTGGACAATATATTCTCTGACGTCGGATACACAATAATCGATGATGCACGGGTGCTGCCTGAAAGGCTCCCGTTACTGTATAAGAGGATAACCACATGAAAGAGCAGGCATCAGTAACTTAAAGTATATATAGCAGAGTTCTCTAATAGTATGTGTCAAATGTTGGGGGATATCTGTTATCCGGATACAGAACCTCGGAAACACCGTCTGACAGGATGTATGATCCCTATTTTCAACTATTTGATCGTTAAATAGGCTTTTATATCTAAGAAAATTATAATACACACTATATTACGTTCAAGCATTTTAATTCAAAGTGATTATCATGGCACCTAAAAGAGCATTTTTGACTAAAGGTTTCGGAGTACACAAAGACAGGCTGGCGTCTTTTGAATTGGCTTTAAGAGCTGCGCAGATCGAGAAATTCAACCTTGTCACCGTTTCCAGCATACTTCCACCCAATTGTAAAATTGTATCAAAGGAAGAAGGCCTCAATGAAATAGCAGCTGGTGAGATAGTGCACTGTGTGCTGGCTCGTAACGACACAAATGAACCACACAGATTGGTATCGGCTGCAGTAGGCACTGCAGTTCCGGTAAATGAGAAGAACTATGGATATATCTCCGAGCACCACTCATACGGCGAAGATGAGACAAAAGCCGGAGAGTACGCAGAAGACCTGGCGGCGACCATGCTCGCAACAACCCTTGGAGTGGAGTTTGATGCCGATTCAGCATGGCACGAGAGGGAGCAGGTATACAAAGCAAGCGGACATATAATTGATACAACCCATTACTGCCAGACAGCCCACGGCCATCCTGACGGTAAATGGACTACTGTGGTAGCTGCCATGGTATTCATCGAGTAGGCCCGGGTTTAAATGATTTTAGGCATAGGGAAGGTTGTTTTTGAGCCTTAGCAATAACTGATACATCTTCCCGCTAATTTATTTACGCATTTAATTGGGTATTTTGATCATCAGTGTAGAAGTATTCATTTGACTATACTAAAAGTGTGAATGTTTACGGAATTCAACAGGTATTTATTTGATAATCCCTGATTTAAATTGATATCTGTTTCAAAGAGGAGAATAGGGGAGGAAAGTTAAATGGCAGCTATCGTCGATAAAGATCTCTGTACAGGATGCGGGCAATGTGTTGATTCCTGTCCGGTAGAAGCAATATCAATGAATGACAATGATATTGCGGTTGTCGATCCGGATACATGCGTAGACTGTGGTGACTGCGTAAATGTTTGCCCGGTTGATGCGATCTCAATGAAATGAACGCTCGAATTCTTAAATTTTAATTCCGGGCCTGTCTCAAGAGTGTAAATATTGCTTCATGCGATTGGAGCTGTGTCTGTATCTAGAAGATATCCAGTTAAAAGCACTATTTTTGAATGATAGTTTTGATGCACCGGGCTCTTATTAGAGCAAAGATCCCCTGAATATAGGAACAGGAGATAAGCAAATGATAAAGACCGATCAAAATAAAAGTGAATTAATAATCACACGCGTCTTTAGCGCGCCGCGTGAGCTTGTGTGGAAAGCATGGACAGAACCTGAACGAGTAAAGCAGTGGTGGGGGCCCAGGGGGTTCACATCGCCTTTCTGTAAGATAGATCTTCGCGTAGGCGGGTCCTACCTTTTCAGCATGAGGTCAACGGATGGCCAGGATTTCTGGAGCACCGGTGTTTATCGCGAGATCGTACCACAGGAAAAGATCGTAGCCACCGATTCATTTGCGGATGAGAAGGGGAACGTAGTCCCGGCTTCACACTACGGGATGAGTGGAGACTGGCCGCTTGAAACGGAGACAACGTTTATATTCGAAGATCAGGATGGCAAGACCAAGTTTACCATAAAGTCCCCCCAAGTGGAGGGCATCAGTGCCACAGACCGTGATAATATGGAGCAGGGATGGAACGAATCTCTGGACAAGCTTGCCGAATACCTGGCAAGTGTTTGAAAATAATAGAATTTAGAGCAAAGTGGTAACAGAAGGAGAATATCGGATGCAGAAGTTACATTTTTCAATTATCATCAATGCACCTAAAGAAAAGGTTTGGAATACGATGCTCGGTACGGATACCTATCGGCTATGGACGAATGTATTCTCACCCGGTTCACACTATGTGGGTGACTGGAGCAAAGGAAGCAAGATGCTTTTCCTTGGACCCGAAGAAACAGGTGCTATGTCCGGTATGGTGAGCCGGATAAAAGAGAACCGTCCATATGAGTACATATCTATCGAGCACATCGGGATTGTTCAAAACGGAAAAGAAGACACTTCAAGTGAATCGGTTAAAGAATGGGTTGGAGCACTTGAAAACTACACATTTAAGGAAGTGGGCGACAGAACCGAAGTACTGGTAGATATGGATATAGGGAACGAGTACAAGGAGATGCTCCAAACTACCTGGCCTAAGGCACTGCAAAAGCTCAAAGAACTGGCGGAAAGATAGAACAATCCTTCTCTAATAAGATCCGGCGAAATGTTAAGGAGGGCCGTCTGTACGGCCATCCGTCAGACTATTTCAGTTGATACTACGAGTGAACGGAGAGTGATTTCTCTTTGTTTATCACGAGATTTGTCTACAGGTTATGAGGAAAACAAAAGCTCGTAAAGATAAGCTCCAGACAGGTGGTATTTGGAGTTGCAACCAGCGCGATGCGGAAGGAGATAAATACCTTTTTACGACGTGTATCACGCGATAGACCAGTGGGCCTTGTTTACATTTTTTAAGCTGAAGGCATGCTGGCCTTTTATTGCCGAAACTGTGCCCTGGAGCAACAATACAGCAAGAGAGACAGATATGATAATCTATAGATAGTATATTATTTTCTCAATAAAAATCGGATGCGGCGGCAGTATCAAACCGAAAGCGTTAAATAATTTATCCATTAATTAGGGCACTGTATCATTATATCCAATAGGTGATTTGTCATGAAGAAAATACTGAGTATACTTTTAGTCTTCGTAATGATCGGACTGGTAGCAGTCTCCGGATGCGCAGACACAGCTGAAGAAACGACCGATGAAGCAGTTGTTAATGAAGAAGCAACATCTGAAAATGTAACAGCAAACGAAACAATCGCTGACACCAACGAAACTTCCGAAGAAGTTGTAGACGGAGAAAATGTTACAGCAGACGAAAACGTGACTGTTGTTGAAGATGTAAATTCAACAGTAGTTTCAGAAGACGATGTTGTTGTAGAATAAGATCTATAACTTCATTTGCATATTATACTTAATTCAGAAAGTTTGACCTGATGGTCAAACCATTTTCTATTTTTAGGATAATTATTTTTTGTTCAGGGCACTTGCCATGCATCCGAAAGTCATGCTTTTTGACAAACACACATCTGCACTGCATCCTGGGATGGCAGGAGAGGTGGTTGGAGTGATGAAAGACCTCGGCACACATGGGTACGACCATGGTAGTTGTGACATATGAGATGGAATTTGCACGCGAGGTCGGCGACCGCGTGTACTGTTAATGGATGACGGTATGATAGTAGAGCAGGGTACGCCTGAAGAGATATTTATGCATGCAAAGCATGATAGAACAAAGTCCTTGATGAGCAAGGTCTTTTGATCATTCATTATTCTCTTTTTTCTAGTCCTTACACAGGAACCAATGTAAAAGAGGTTTAAGCGATGATTCCCGGAATGTCAGAAAATTACTTGATGGAAAGCCTGAAGTCCCTGATGAGAGAACAGAAACTTGCCGTACTTGCAAGTTTTCACGAAGGCGAGCCCTATACGAACCTTGTTGGATTCGTATCCAGTGACGATCTTAAATACATGTTTTTTGTAACCCCTGTAGCCACCAGGAAATACTCTTACCTCACAGCATTCCGGAAAGCATCCATGATGATCGATAACAGGTCCAATGATGAGAGAGACTTCAGGGATGCTATGGCCGTCAACGCGACAGGTAAAGTTATGGAGGTCGAGAAAACAGATGATCATAAAGCGCTCTATCTTGGAAAACATCCATATCTTCAGGACTTCCTGCTATCTGCTTCATCAGCCCTGATGAGAATGGAAGTCAGCAGCTACATAGTTGCAAGCAGGTTCCACAATGTCGTAACGATAGACATGACCTAAAAGAAATTGGCAATCCTGTGTTCCCGGGACATCCTGAAAGAGATAAGGTGGTCTTTACAGGCATACCGGCAATAGGCTACGACTGCTAATAGGCCCTTGTTAAAAATATAGGGAGATATTAGACTCCCTTTGAGATCATGAGCTTAATGAACTCAGTAGACTCCATAACCGTACATGTCTCTATATAGCAAATGTCCGACCAGGGCAGGTTGAATTCCGCAAATGATTTAGCATCGCTGGTCTCGTAAAGTATGAAATACCTTCCCCCGGAAAGGTCTACCCACTGGTTTATGACGTTTACGCCTGCGGGCGGTCTCAGCTTCTTGAAGTGCTCAACTACCCGGTCACTGTTTTCGGGCTCCCATGTACTTATACTTAAGAATAACATTTTGTTCCTCCACATATAGTCGCTGTAGGTAGAGTATGAAACTCACCTTCTGCACCCTACCCATTAAAGAGTGGAGCTGAAGATTATTTAAAAGTTTTCCTGCAGCAAGGAAGTTGCAATCAGTACTTCTCTGATCACCCCTTTGATCTCCAGCTGTCCGTCCTACTTGGACATTCCACAGCTATCTGAATCCTTAATACTCTCCAACTCCCATATTTAAAAGATCATAGTTTAATTTTGAATAAACAGATGTATAGTAGGATATATATATATTTTAAGGATTTACGCAGAATATATTATATACCGAAATGTACTAAATTTTAATACCTATCAAAAATAGGATTAAAGATTGGGAGAGGTATAATGAAAATGGCAAAAGTGACACTGTTGTTGCTTGTGGCAATAACAATTCTTTTATCAGGCTGTACGGAACAGCCTCAGGAAACTGAAGAAATGAATATTATGGAAGTTGCCGCAAGTGCAGGCTCGTTCAACACTCTGGTACAGGCTGTTCAAGCAGCAGGACTCAATGAAACCTTAAGTGGCGAAGGTCCATTCACTGTGTTCGCACCTACAGATGAAGCATTTGCAGCATTGCCTGAAGGGACCCTTGATGCACTGCTGGCGGATGAAGAGGCTCTTCGATCTGTGCTCACATATCATGTGGTTGCGGGTGAATACATGGCCAGTGACGTAGCGGGTATGGAATCCCTGACAACCGTGCAGGGAGAAGAGATCAATGTTACAGCCGAGAACGGTAGTGTCATGATCAATGATGCAAATGTAACAACAGCTGACATTGAGGCCAGCAATGGTGTGATCCATGTTATAGATAAGGTAATATTACCGCCATCAATGGCCTAAGGTAGATGTATTTCCCTTCTGTTTCATTCATTTTTTATCTTGATGGTCAGAAGAGATCAAATCAGGTCAATTTCAAAAAGAATAAATAGTTGTAAATTCTTTTTTAGGCTGTGGCGCAGCAGGACGGATGATCCGGGAAATACCAACCAACCCCGTGTTTCAGAATGCCGCGCTACTAGCAGTTACAGAGGATCTTATTTACAGCATTATTTGTAATATTTACCGGTAGACTCTTTTATAGTTACTTCTATTATGGCTGTGCCCTTAATCATATTTTCAGGTAGCTTCTTCCCGTTTAGCTGAGGAGTATATTTTGCTACTATCGCACCTAAAATGATCTCTTTCAGGTCATAGTCATCAACAATTGCCGCTGTTCCAATAATAATAACGCTTTCGTATTCAGTATTTATATCACATGGCCCCTCATCGAGAATAAGACCTTTCATGTTATTGACCTGAAAACATACTTTTTCATTTTCCAGAATATTGCTTATCTTCTGTCCTTCGGGTAAGCCGTGAATGTAGATCTTGCCCTCATGATAAATGAAATGTACTGGTACGACATATGGATATCCGTTTTCACTTATTGTTGCAATATTGCCTACAGGCGCCCTTTCTAAAAGCTCCTTTTTTTGCTCTTCTCTCAGTTGATGGTTCTTCATTCTATTTTGCATCATTATTCTCCTGCCTTCGGAAATCGGGGTCTCCTACTCATGAGGTATTAAATAATATGCTAAAGTAGCATATTGAGATTTTGCTTCTGTCGAAATTTCCGCACTTCAAGCGAAGATCCAATTGAGATCCTTGGATAGATCGGGATGGGCATCATAGACTAAAGCGGACATTTCGGCGGCAATTCAAATCACATTATCGGTGTCAAATCCCCCATGTTGGCCGCCCGGCTATCAATTGTCTCCGGGCAGAAATCATTATGATGATGATAATCATATTGTATAGTATAATAATATTTATATACAATGAGAAGAGAGCATATATTGAGGTAAAGCAACTGCCTTGAGTGGCAGTTCTTCCAAACAGCGCTCATCCTGCAATGGGATGAGTTCGTTCGTCTATGAGGAAAACGGAGATACATTATGAACAGAGTTTCTATGGGAGGCATCTGGATGGCTTTCGGAATGGCTCTCGCATATCTGGTGATCCTGCTGTATGCAGGCATGAAGCTGACAGCATAATATGATCGGCTATTCGCATTGACAGTTACTGTCATGCATTTTTTTAGTGCTGACAGAATGGAACTGTGAAAGCAATAATATATAACAGATCATTCTCAAATTAAGGGCATGGACCTGCTAAGAAAGATATTCCTGAGCACCCTTGTTTCTGTCCTTATGACAGTAATTGTGACAGCAGCTCTGGAAGAGAGTATATTCTTTTCTGCTTTTGTAGGAATACCTGCAGGCATTATAGCCTTTCTTGCGGTTTTTGCATACCTGAGTCTCAAAAAAGATAAATGAGTACGCGAGATTAAGTAAAAGGAAGGAACAGATGTGAAACCCGGGAAGTGTATAAACTATGCCTGTAATGACAATACTTTCATGTAAGATACTGCAGGATGAGATCGTTCATCTCCTTGAGAACGACCCTTCGGTCGATGAGACCATTGTTGTCAAAAATGGACAGGAGCAAGACTTAATTGCAAAGATGGACGTATCCGGACTTCAGTATGCTCTGCTGCCTTTAGAGCAGCTTCCCCCCGTTTCCCAAAGGGAGGATACAGGAAAGTTCACTGTTGTTATCTGCCTGGTGGAGCTTGCACTTCACGAGTTCCCGAAGATCCTTAAGGTTGAGGTATACGAGAGGATCGGCCTGATGACAGAATATTCTGATGGGATCCTCCTGTTCTATGGACTGTGCGGCAACGTACTGGATAAAGTAGAAGAGGACTTCAGTTTTCAGGAATCAACATGCCCGGTAAGAATACTAAGAGATGATAAGAGGATAGTTGATGACTGTATAGGAGCTACCCTCGGAGGCGGAGAGGAATACCTTAAGACCCTTAAAATGCTCGCCGAACGGGGTACCTTCCTTTTCACCCCCATGTATGCCCACTCCTGGAGGGAGATCATGAGAGTGGATGCTGAGAATCCCGAGAAGACGATCAAGATGCTCAGGAAAGTGAACGAGATCACAGGTTATAAACGGGTTGCAAAAGTGGATACAGGGCTGAAGTATACTGAGCAATTCCATGAAAAAGTGGAAGAGTTTGCCAGGATATTCGATTTTGATGTGCTCGAGATAAAAGGTAACCAGAAAATATTCCAGGCCTGCTATGCACGTATGAAAGAGCTGATGGGCATCGGCTGATCCGTGAAGTACATATGGGAAAGATATATACGCGATAGCAGAGAGATTTTATCCGGGCTTAGTATCGTAAAGGGATATGACAAAAACTACAGGCAGGATATTGATCATTGTACTGATAGCTGCGTTTGCATATGCAGGCATGTCATGCGATCCGCCAAAGATAGTACCTGCCGGCTCAGTTGGGGATAGTATGAGATCAAGGGAAGAATTACTTGAAGAAGGAAATGAGGTCGCAACTTTTGCGGCAGGGTGTTTCTGGGGAGTTGAAGCAAATTTCAGAAAAGTAAAAGGCGTGAAGTATACGCAGGTCGGTTATACCGGAGGCAACTTTACTGACCCCACGTATAAAGATGTGTGCGGCGGCCAGACAGGTCATGCAGAGGCCGTAGAGATAATATTTGATCCTGCAGTTGTCACTTATGATAAGCTGCTGGAGCTTTTCTGGACCATGCACGATCCTACGGCACTCAACAGGCAGGGACCTGATATCGGAAGCCAGTACAGGTCTGCAATATTCTACCATAGCGAGGAACAGAGGAATGCAGCCCTCGCATCGAAGATCAACCTTCAGATGTCAGGACGATATAAAACCGGCATTGTTACCGAAATAGTTCCCGCAGGCACCTTTTATCGTGCTGAGGAATATCATCAGCAATATGTCGAGAAGAGCGGCAGGTCCGGCGGATGTCCGATATGAACGCAGGGTACCCAAAAGTCTATTAAGTTAAAAAGAAAATGTGTGGGTGGTGAGGATATGGAAGAATTTACGCTTGAAGAAGTTACAAAATATAATGGCAAAAACGGTCAGAAAACTTACGTCGTCTACTCCGGCAAAGTGTATGACGTCACAGACAGCGATTTCTGGGACGGCGGGGAGCATATGGGACTTCATGAGGCAGGTTCAGACCTGACAGAGGATCTTGACATGGAAGCTCCTCACGAGTCCGATGCCCTGGAAAAGTTCAAAGTTGTGGGAGTCGTCAAAAAGTAACTTCATAGCAGACAGCTCTTCTTTTCAGGATAGAATAGCCTTTAACACTACCCAAGGTCTGGATGCTGGCACATTTAAAGCGTACTTAGGTACACTCATTTGAAGATTTGCAGGGGACTACAAAAATGCCAGCGAGTATTTTTTATAACTGACCGGCTTCTTAGGTTGCATCTGAGAGGTGATCTTTTTGGTAAGGGTACTTGCAACAGGAACTTTTGACATACTTCATCCGGGACACATACTTTTCCTTAGCAGGGCACGTGAGCTCGGGGACGAGCTTTACGTGATAGTTGCAAGGGAATCCATGATAAGGCACAAACCAAAACCAGTCATCCCGGATGAACAGCGACTGAAAATGGTAAGTGAGCTCAAGGTTGTCGATCGGGCCGTGCTGGGAAGTGAAAGTAACATGTTCGAGCCGGTCATGGCTATCAAGCCCGACATAATCGCACTTGGATATGACCAGACATTCGACGTCCTGAAACTTGAAAAAGAGTTGCGTGAACGTGATATCAATGCCCGGATCGTACGCATCAGCGAGTCAAAGACATGCATGCTATGCAGTACCGGAAAAATAATAAAAAAGATAATTGAACGTTACGGAAATACACCCGTATACCGTTAAGATCAAATAACTAAAGCCATGGATCGGCAAAGGACGCCGAAAAATATCAGATCAATGCATCCTCGATCCTTGCAAGTCCTTCTTTTATGCGGTCCTGTGATGTTGCATAGGATATCCTTATAAAGTCCCTGCCACTTTCACCGAAAGCAGATCCGGGGGTCACTGCAACATGAGCATCCATAAGAAGCTTCTCAGCTACCTTATCGCCGTCACCGAACTCACTCACATCGGCAAAAGCATAAAAAGCCCCGCCTGGTAACTGGCACTTGATCCCCATTCCATAAAGCTCTTCTATCAGAAGGTCGCGCCGGGCCTTGAACTTCTGAACCATTTCTGCCAGAGGCTCCTGAGGGCCTTTAAGGGCAGCTATACCGCC
This sequence comes from Methanolobus sp. UBA474, assembly GCA_002501695.1. Taxonomy (GTDB): domain Archaea; phylum Halobacteriota; class Methanosarcinia; order Methanosarcinales; family Methanosarcinaceae; genus Methanolobus. Next base: position 18,779 of record DANZ01000117.1, read on the forward strand.
ATGCTGCACAAAAGTGGTCGTGTTGCTGATCGAGTGAGACTGTATCTTGAGCATACCTTCAAATATATCAGGCCTGGCACATACATAACCCAGTCTCCAGCCGGTCATTGCATAAGCTTTGGAGAAACCATTGACTGTGATCGTCCTGTCCTGCATGCCTTCCATTGAGCCTATGCTCAGGTGTTCCTTCTCATAGATGATCTTCTCGTATATCTCGTCTGAAAGTACAAGGAGGTCATGATCGATCGCCAGGTCCGCAATGTTCTTCAGGGTCTGCCTGTCATATACGGCGCCTGTTGGATTTCCGGGCGTGTTGACAACTATCAGCCGGGTCTTGTCGGTAATGTATTCTTCCAGGTTCCGGGGCTTGAAGCGATCGTTGGCATCAGTAGGGACCCATACAGAGTTCGCACCTGCAAACTTAACAGCAGAATCATAGGAAACCCATGCCGGATCGAACAGAATTGCCTCGTCACCGTCATCGAGGACTGTCAGCATGACCTCAAAGATAGCCTGCTTCGCTCCCGGAGTTACAAGCACATCGGCCGCTGTTACATCAAGCTTGTTCTCGGTCCTGAGCTTTTCAGCGATGGCATCTCTCAGTCCGGGAATACCCGCGGGGGGTGTATAGTGGGTCTCTCCACTGTACATTGCCTGGCAGGCCGCATCACATATGTGCTTGGGAGTGTCAAAATCCGGCTCACCCAGGCTGAAGCTGACGACGTCTGCGCCCTGTTGCCTTAACTTTGTAGCCAGGTTCGCAACTTTGATAGTTGCAGATTCTTCCACTCTTTTTAGTCTTGACGATGCCATGGAGACCCTTACCCTATTACATAGTATTTAAGCATATCTCTTGCTCAAAGACGCTGGACAAGCTTGACGGCAGCTTCAACTGCGCGTTTCCCATAATCAACACGTTCATGCGCTTCCATTCTGGTCATACCGGGTCCTGCGATCCCCAGTGTCACAGGTTTGTTATATTCCAGGGACAGGTCGGTTATCTTCCTGGCTGCGTGCTGGACAACTATCTCATCATGCTTGGTGGCACCCTGAATTACGATTCCCATGGTAACCACTGCATCGATATCCTTCCGCTCACACAATTTCTTTATCGCAAGGGGCATATCATATACACCCGGCACCAGGATCTTTGACACTACTTCGGCGCCGAGGAACTTCGCATGTTCCTCGCCCAGCAATTCCATCTGGTAGGTAAGGTCCCTGTTGAATTCTGCTATTACAAATCCCAATTTTATGGTCACATAGATCACCTGTTAATATATGATTCAAATCCTTGCAGGCCCGACATCCTCAAATCCCTGGCGCTGCCCGGTTCCCGCTTCCCGGATCATCTGTTCGGGCTTGAAAAGCATCTTGACAACGTTAAGGGCATGCTCCCTGGAACGCTGCTCCATCAGAAAAGCGAGCTCCTTCGCATCCTTTGCCTCATCCTCGTGGACAAATACCTCGATGATGTGGGTGTTTGTCATAAGCTGAGCCTGAATTATCCCGGTGGATGCCTCATGCGCACAGACCTTATCGGTAGGTTTTGAACCGGGCATGCCAAGAGCCATGACTATGTCACAGCCTTCCTCCTCAATGAGTTTTTTGGCTGCCACAGGCAGGTCCTTGACGCCCGGGACCGTACGGCGGATGATCCTCACGGAAACGTTCTTCTGTATCTCATCCACCGCAGCCTTGCCCATGTTGAAGCGTGCAAATGTTGTATCCACAACTCCGATAGTTGGCATGTTCACCTTAATTTAGAGCAGGGTGTCAAGCACCTCGCTTGCAGCCTCCAGTCCTGCTCCCAGTTCAGAGATAACGCCTCTCTTCCTGAGCACTACCTCAAGCTGCTGGAGGGTCAGCATGACATCCTTGGGCATGACATTGCCCATGTTGCCTATCCTGAAGATCTTACCGCTAAGCTGGTCCTGACCGCCTGCAATAATAATTCCCCTTGCCTTCATATCCTTCTTGATATCGTCGCCGGTGACATCCTGCGGAGCCTTCATTGCAGAGACAGTATTGGAGTACCTGGTCTCTCCTTTAAGCTGCGGGAACATCTCAACGCCCAGAGCCGACATTGCTGCACGCACTGCATTTCCTTCGGTAATGTGACGCTTTATCCTTGCTTCCATGCCCTCTTCCTTGACAATGTGAAGGGATTCCTGGAGCGCAAAGAACAGCGAGACTGCAGGAGTGTAGGGGGTCTGGGTGCTGTCCTTGTCCGCACTCTTCTTGTATGCCTTAAGGTCAAGATAGTATGGCATCCGGTCCATACCCTTCATTACCTCAAAAGCGCGCTCGCTTACAGATACCATGGACAGTCCGGGAGGTGCAGCTATGCATTTCTGTGAACCGGTCACGGCAATGTCCACACCCCACTCATCGATCCTTACATCATCTCCACCGATAGAGGTGATGCCGTCCATGATAAAGAGTGCATCATACTTCTTTGTGAGCTTGCCTATCTCTTTTGCAGGATTCAGGATACCTGTAGATGTTTCGTTGTGCACGAGGGTCAGGACTTTTGCGCCTTCCTGAAGCTTCTTCTCGACCTCGTCCAGATCGAAGGAGTGGCCCCACTCGGCCTTGACAGCATTGACCTTTCCATACCTTGCTGCAATGTTCTTGAAACGCTCGCCGAACTTGCCGTTCTCCAGGGCAACAACAGTGTCCTGGCTGCCCACAGTGCACCCGACAGCAGCTTCCATACCAGCCGAGCCGGAGCCGCTTATGACAAAGATATCGTTCTTGGTTTTGAAGACGTCCGCCATTATATCGCGGCAGTCGTCGTACATGGCTGCGAATTCCGAGCCTCTGTGGTTGATCATGGGCTTTGACATCGCCCTGAGAACACGCGGTGCCACAGGAACAGGTCCGGGCATCATCAGTAATGTATCTTCTAGTTCCATGCAAATCTCCTAATACTTTGTGAAAGCGTGTGATTGACAGACTCCTGCCATTAAACGGGATAAAGACACATAGACCGGGATCCTGATCCCTTTAAGACAGTGCAATACCTGCCTGATTACGTAAGCCTATTATATAATCCTGACTGGTCCTGTTTTAATATAGTGTTTAGACATCCGGTGCGAACTGTATCCGGGGATCATTCTTTGAGCAGCTGCATGACGTCATGTTTGGTAACAACTCCCACCACATGACCTTTTTCAAGTACCAGGACTGCCGGGTTCTTTTCAAGGATATGGGATATCACCTTAATATCGGCATTCGGGGAGACCGTCGGGAAAGAATCGCCCATCATTTCCTTAATTATCATATGCGAGACAGTGGATTTCTTCTTGTCGGCCAGGGATCTCACGATCATCTCTTCGGAAATGCTTCCCACCGGAACTCCGTTGGATATGACCGGTATCTGGGAGATATGATACTTCCCCATCATATGGACCGCCGCATCCACCTGTTCTTCAGGAGACACCGAAAGAACATTGGTATTCATTATATTGATCACCGAGATATCTTCCTTTTCAGCTTCCTCGAATACTTCAATTATCTTCCTGAGAGTGGATAATCGCGGATCTACGTCCCCTGATTCAATGCGTGCTATCAAGGGCTGGCTGACTCCCGCGCGCTTTGCAAGGTCGCTCTGCGTCAGGCTAAGTTCTACCCTCTTTTGTTTTATCTCATCAGGTGTCGGAAGTTGCATGATTATTACTGAAGGTTATTATAATATTTAAGACATTAGTTTATAGAGGGAAAGGTCAGCATAAATATGGAAGGAACAGGAAAAAAGCCAGATAAAGGCCAAATGTGTGAAAAAGGAAAAAGGGATAAACAAAATAAGATAAAATAAGCTGACAGGATCAGATCGTGACCTTTAAGATTCCGTACTGACCTCTGTGACAGTGCCATCCTCAGCCACAAATCTCATCTTCCCGTCCTTCATGGTCATCTCACTGACCAGCTCGCCGTCGATATTATAGTACTTCCAGCTGGACCTCTCGCCATCCTCGGACCACATGTAGTCTATTTTTGCATATTCATCATCAGGGTTGTTCGAGTTGAACTCGGCCTTGCACATCTGCACCCCGTCAACTACCTCAGAGCCGATGATTTCCATGGAAACCTCTTCGCCGGTTTCAGGATTGGATGATTTCCAGGAACTTCCTACAGGACACCAGTCATCTTCATTGCCGGAAGTTACAGTAGACTCGAATTCCACACCATCTTCTTCAGAAGTGACCGTATCTTCAACGCCGTTCTCTTCATCTGCCTCTATCTCTTCGCCATCGTTGCTGTCCGTACAGCCGGAAACTGCCAGTGCAAAGACAACCATCACCAGAACAAATAGCCATTTTGTTTGCATAGTAACCACGATTAATGCTCTGAGCCGGATAGATTTAAAGGTATCGATTTATTCATAAAGTCATCTGAAATAGATAAAAAGACCGGCGATGTATGCCAGATACACTCCCAGAAGCAGCCCGCCTTCCCATCTCTCCAGCTTTCTCTTTGTGACACCAAAGATCACCAGAAGCACCATTATCAGCAGCATTGCAGGGAAATCATATATCAGGGACTGCGGCAGGATCTCCAGCGTCCTTATCTGAGAGGACACGCCAAGGACCAGGGTAATATCCATTATGTTCGCGCCCAGTATATTGCCAATGGAAATATCCTGATGCCCCTTGATGAGTGATGAGACCGCAGTTATCAGTTCGGGAAGAGAGGTCCCAAGAGCTACCAGTGTAAGACCGATCAGCATCTGTGGCACTCCCAGCCACTCTGCGAGAGTTATGCCTGCATCAACGAGTATACGGCTGCCGATCACTACCATAAAGGCACCGGCAATGAAAAGAAAGATATCTTTATTCATTTCCAGCAGCGGCGTACGTTCACTCTTGTTGCCATCATTATCGAATATTGCCCGCTGCACCTTGTAATTATAGTACATGAAGCCCAAGAACACGAGCAAAAGAAGCAGGCCGTCGGTTGCCGAAAGTTTTCCGTCCAGGGTTGTCAGGATGAGCATGAGCGCAGATATCACCATAAAAGCACCCTTGCGTACAAAACTATGCCTGTCGATATGTATAGCCCTGATAGCAATTACCATACCAAGTATAAGTCCGATGTTGCATATGGTGGAACCAACTGCGTTACCTACTGAGAGGTCCACATGCCCGAGATATGCTGCTGTCGCAGATACAGCGAACTCAGGGGAAGTTGTGGCAAAACTTACTATCGTAGCACCTATGATTATCTTGGGGATGCCGCTCTTCTCAGAGATCGAGACTGCTGATTCCACGAACCAGTCGGCTCCTTTGGCTATCATCAGAATGCTTATGAGCAACAACAGGGCAGTTTCCAATACCATGGGGCAGGTAATAGATAGTATGGCATTTAAATATGCTCCATGATGGCGTCCCCTGAATGCCGGAATTGTAAGATCCACCGATCTCCTTAAGATGCAAAAAGCTTTTGCCTTTTCAGGCATATGATTGCAGTGATTTTCTGCATTCAGGACGCACATGCCAGTAAAACAAGAGATGATCCGATGAAAATTCACCCACGATGTACATATTGCCTGCTTTCGAGGATACATATGGAAGCAGAGTTATCCACAGATGATGAGGAACTAACACATAAGGCCATCATGGGCGGGATAGATATACTGAACAGGATGTATGTCCCGGGCATGCCCGCCGCAGTCCTCTCAACAATGATGCACAGGAAAGCTTATGAAATACTCAGCGACAATGACCCTTACAGGGAAAAGAAAGAACTGAGCAGTATGACGGCCCAGAGATTCCTTCCTGTGATAAGGTCACATGTGTTCAACGGGGACTCCGATGATGCAGGCACTTTCAAACGTGCTGTGCTCGCAGCTGTCATCGGGAATTATTTCGATTACGGGGTTATGGGGCTGGACGTACCTATAGATATCTTCGACAGGACCTTCACCGAGCATTTTAAACGAGGACTTGACATCGATGATACAGGAAAAATGCTTGGCAGACTGGATAATGTCGTATATCTTGCAGACAACTGCGGGGAAATACTTATTGACACACTGGTTTTTGAGGTCATCCGGAAAATGGGAGGGAAGATCACGCTGGTCGTGCGTGGTGCTCCGATACTCAATGATGCTACCATGGAGGACATTGAGCGGTTCAAATTGGAGGATAAGGTGGACCGTGTGCTTACCACGGGTTCAAATGCAATTGGCGTCTGCCTGGATGAAGCTCCCGAAGAGCTCAAGGAAGCCCTGGCAAATGCATCCCTGATCATCAGCAAGGGCATGGCCAACTACGAGACCATGTCAGAAGAGAGTTATAGGCCTATAGCTTATTTACTAAAGGTTAAATGTGATCCTGTGGGAGAGGACATTGGTGCCCCGCTGGGATGCTCTGTTGCAAGGATATTCGAATAAGGAGAGGTAATGAGATGTGCGAACTGAATGTGATTCTAGTGAAAGATGGTGAGCGCAAGACAATTATGGAGTCCGTTACAAAGATGATCGTTGTGGGTGATTCTATCGAGCTTTATAGCATTCTTGGGGAGAAGGAGACCGTATCGGGTTCTATAAAAGAGATTGACTTTTCAAAAGGGGAAACTATAATACTTGGAAAATGATATACCCACTCAAAAAGTTTGTATTCTAACAGACTACATATATAGATACGGGTTTTGATTTTTGAATTACAAAACATCAATATGTCAAATGCTGAACGGAAGGGACAAAAGATGTCGAAAGTAAAAGTGGCTATAAATGGTTACGGTACCATAGGTAAAAGAGTTGCAGATGCTGTGAACCTGCAGGACGATATGGAAGTCATAGGTATTTCCAAGACCAGACCTAACTTTGAAACCCAGCTTGCACATCAGAAGGGTTATCCAGTATATACCCTTGCAGATAAGGCAGATGCAATGAGGAAGGCAGGCATACCTGTGGCTGGCAGCATCGAGGACATGGTTGCAAATGCAGACATTGTCGTTGACTGCACTCCCGGCGGAGTAGGAGAGGAGAACAAGAGCCTCTATGAGAAAGCCGGTGTGAAGGCCATATGGCAGGGTGGTGAAGAACACGAACTGGCAGGTATTTCCTTCAATGCGGCATCTAACTATGAAGAGGCCGTCGGAAAGGACTTTGTAAGGGTGGTCTCCTGTAACACGACTGGCCTGTGCAGGGTAATTTATCCACTGGACCAGCAATTCGGTGTCAAAAAGGCAAGGATAACTCTGATGAGAAGAGCAGCGGATCCCGGAGATATAAAGAAGGGACCTATTAACGCGATCGTGCCAAATCCCATCAAACTCCCGTCACATCATGGCCCTGATGTCAACACCATCATGCCGCACATCAATATAGTGTCAACTGCAGTAAAGCTTCCCACGACACTCATGCATGTCCACACAGTAAATATGGAGCTTGGTAAAGAGTGCTCTGCAGCGGATGTGAGAAGCATCTTTGAAAAGCAGTCCCGTATAAGGCTTATAGGACAGGGGATCACCTCCACTGCCGAGATAATCGAGTATGGCAGGGACCTTGGGCGCCCGCGTAACGACATGTGGGAGAACTGTGTGTGGGATGATTCCATCACAGTGCACGAAGGAGAACTCTATTTCTTCCAGGCGATCCACCAGGAATCAATTGTGATCCCTGAGAACGTGGATGCGATCCGCGCTATGACCGGACTTGAGAAAGACGGTGCTAGATCCATAGCTAAGACCAATAAGGCAATGGGTATCTGATACCCATTATCTTTATGGCGGACATGGATCATTTTCTGGGGCTGAGCAACAGGATAGCTGATGCTGTACAGGACAGGATAAAGGACATTGTGGGAACGCTCAGAGCCAGTGATACCCTCTACATGGGGGCTGACGGCACACCCACAAAGGCTATCGATGACATAGCGGAAAGAGTTATCCTGGAAATACTATCCGGAGAAGGAATGTCCCTTCGGATCCTCAGTGAGGAATGCGGCGAAAGGATAATAGGCAGCTCTCCGCAATATACCATTATAATCGATCCCATTGACGGGACCTATAATGCATGCTTCGGGATACCTTTTTACAGCATATCGCTAGCATATAAGCATGCATTGGAGGAAGAAGTATGTTTCGGATATGTGAAGAACCTGGCCACTGGAGATACATTCCATGCGCAGAGAGGGAAGGGAGCTTTCCTTAATTCAGGAATAATAGAAATATCCAATAAGCCGGACATAAATAAATTCTGCATAAGTATCTATGGTTACAGGCCGCACATCAAAGAGACCACTATGCTTTGCAGGAAGGTGAGAAGAGTAAGGATACTCGGAAGCGTGGCACTTGAGCTTTGCTACGTAGCGTCCGGAAAGTTCGATGCCTTTGTCGATGTACGGGGGTCGCTGCGCCTGACCGACGTTGCAGCCGGCAAACTGATAATAGAGGAAGCCGGAGGGATCGTCACTGATAGTTTCGGTGCTCCCCTGCAACTTGAGGACAGTATCTTGAACAAGGTGTACATGGTTGCATCGAACGGGCATGTACACGGGGATATATTGGAGCTTTTAGCAGGGAGTTTACATGAAGGTTAAAAAGATAGGCATTGTGTCACGTTATGATAACCATGGGGCTCTGGATATGGCAGGGAAGATACTGCAGACCTTTGAAAAAAGGGTCGATATTCTGCTGTCCCCCAAAACAGCGGAACACCTGGGAAGAGAAGATATAGCTGTCCCCGTTGAGAGCATGAGGAGCGCCGGGGCCGAACTTGTCCTCTCGATAGGAGGAGATGGAACAGTACTGCGCAATATCTCCAAAATGGAAGACCCGCTCCCTGTCCTCGGGATAAATATGGGCACACTGGGATTCCTTGTTGATGTGCAGCCGGGAGAGGCCATCAGCGCCATTGAGAATGTCCTGGAAGGGTTCACCTATACTGAACGCAGCCGTCTTGGCGTATTATTCAACGGGAAGCCGCTTCCCCCGGCAACCAATGAAGTAGTGTTCATCACTGCAAGGCCTGCGAAAATACTCACTTTCAGGGTATCGGTAGATGAGTCATTGGTAGAAGAGCTCCGTGCTGACGGGGTGGTCATTGCGACACCTACAGGATCAACAGCTTATGCGATGAGCGCGGGAGGCCCCATAGTTGACCCCCGTGTTGATGCCTTCCTTATTGTGCCTCTGGCTCCGTTCAAGCTTTCTGCAAGGCCCTGGGTGGTCCCGGCGACAAGTAGTATCAAAGTAGAGGTGACCATTCCTGAAAAAGAAGCTGTGATCGTTATTGACGGGCAGCATTCCTATAACATAAAGGACAACGACGTCGTAACACTTACAAGAGCAAAGAACCCTGCAAGACTTATCAGCAGTTCGGTCAACGGATTCTATGAAAAAGTGCAGAGCAAACTTGCTTAGCCTGTTCAGGATACGGACTTTACGGGCAACTCCAAAACAAGACTATTCTGACATGTGATTGGAAAGGGATGCAAGCACTTACCTTCCTCTCAACTGATAAAGATTGCCGTTTGGGAACAGATACTATAGCTCCGGACAAGAGCAAAAATGACTTAAAACCCTAAAACTTAAATATGTAACAGGGATTTTCCTCATTCACAGGAAAAAAGAGCATGTCACAAATCGAAGCGTATTCAAGGAATAAACTTGTCGATTACCTTAATCTGAAGCCCCTTGATATTGAGATCTGCGACGTCACACTGCGTGACGGCGAACAAACACCAGGAGTTGTTTTCACCAGAGAGGAGAAGATAGCGCTTGCAACAGAACTTGATTCTGTCGGGGTGGAGATAATTGAAACAGGTTTCCCGGTAGTTTCCTCTGCTGAAAAGTCCATTGTCAGAGAGATAGCAAACATGGGCCTGAATGCCAAAACCTGCTGCCTTTCACGTTCAGTTATTAGTGATGTTGAAGCTGCTGTTGAATGTGATGTCGATTTTGTCAGCGTTTTCATAGCTATGTCAGACCTCCACCTCAAATACAAGTATCACAAGACTTACGAGGAGATGTTCGCCTGTGCAATGGAGGCTGTCCAGTATGCTAAGGATCATGGGGTCGGTGTAAGGTTTGCAGCCGAAGACGGCTCAAGGACCGACATCAATGTACTGAAAAAAGCGTTCATCCATGCTGAGGAGTATAAAGTGGACTATGTGAGCATTGCCGACACCATCGGCATACTTTCCCCAAGTACCACACATTATCTTGTAAGTGAGATAAAGAAGGTGGTACACACTCCCATATGTATCCACTGTCACAACGATCTGGGTATGGCAACTGCAAATACACTTGCTGCTGCAGAGGCAGGAGCAAAACAGCTCCACACGACTGTGAACGCTATCGGGGAAAGGGCTGGTAATGCTTCCCTTGAGGAAGTTCTTGTATCCCTTAAGATCCAGTATGGGATCGAGAGGTACGATACTACAAAACTGATGAACCTGTCAAAGATGACAAATGAGTTCTCAGGCATCAAGCCGGCAGTTACCAAGGCAATAGTAGGAGAGCATGCATTTTCACACGAGTCGGGGATACATGTCTGCGCCATCCTTGAAGAACCAAGGACCTATGAACTCTTCAGCCCTGAAATGGTTGGGGGAGCCCGCCACCTCATAGTTGGCAAGCACACAGGAATGAAAGCATTAAGGGGCATTCTTAGAAGTATGGGATATGAGCTCGAAAAAGAGCAACTGTGTAGCTTGCTTGAGAAGATAAAGAACTGCACGGAAGCGAAGAAAGGAATATCCCCAAAAAGGCTGAAAGAGATGATACGGGAGATCAGCGGGAACTAATAATCCACAACTGCACCTTTTTTCCGGCGGGGGCCTGACACTGTATCTTTTTCTGCCGCGCCGGGCACCTGATCGTCTTCCCTGTTCTCAGAAACATAATCTTCATGGTAGTTCATGCGATCGTTCTCAAGAATGATAACATAATCAGCAGAATTACGAAGAGCAGTTGAAAAGCCGGGCTCAACTCCGAAAATAATTGTCTCTTTCCCGTGTTCGTTAGCTTTGTTCAGGAGAGGTTTGAAGTCAGCATCTCTTGTGACCAGGGCAAGGGTATCTATGGTCGGGTTATATACAAGCTCCATTCCCTCTACCGCAAGCCTGACGTCCACATCGCTTGAGCATATTATCGGTTCAAAGCCATTATTCTCAATAGCTTCCACAAGCTTATCGGAGGCATACTGATTGAGGAACACCCGTCCTATCTTGACATTGCCGTATTCCTTCAGTACATCCCTTATCTCCTCAAGATTGACATTGAACTCTTTCCGGAGTACGTTGGGCCCATCAACAAGAAGACCGATACTGCGTCTGCCAGTTTCTTTCTTTGTACTTAGGTACTTAACAATAGAATTCAGTCCGGTTTTCACGTTGGCCATGATTCCTCACCATAATGATCCATAAGTTACAGATAAATATAAATGTGTACTAATAAATATTATCCCGGTTATATTCCCGGTTGCGATACTTTATAGATGACCACCATAGGCAATATAATTATAGGTAAATCTTATTCCTGATAACATATAATTGTTACTGAATGCCATAAATATTGTGGCCAGTTCCTTATGTTCTTTCTTAGTCAAAGAATATCAGAAAGTAACATCTCCTTAATTTTCATTCCTGAAATGCGACTCTCCTCCAACCGGAAATAATTGATCAGCCTTCCCCCGGCGTTCTTCCTTGTATAGCGAATTTCTCCACCATGTTTTATAAACATATCCATTATGCACTCAAACTGGGATCTCTCCATCTCCGATAGTTCAATAATGCTCTCACCATCCAGGAACCAGTTGTACACACGCAGGAGACTCACTTCCCTCACCCTTTTAAGGCCCTCTGTATCTTTAAAATCATCCACGTACACAGAGCGTTTTAATTGCGGGGACCAGCCCGCCAGCTTTTGCTGCATATCAATGAACTGAATGGGGATCTCTTCGTATTCCTCCGGCCTGGGGAAGAGACGCTTCAGGCGATCCATATCCTTGTCCATCAGGACCACCTTCCTCAGTACCGGTACGGATCATACCGATCGGCCCGCTGATGATCTTTTTTGATCTTCATTCCCATCAGAAGACCTATCAGTATGCCTGTCAGGTGAGCTGTGTGAGCCACCATATCATTAGATCCTATCAGTAAGAAGTCGACCAGGGTGAACAGGATCAAAGCATGCACTATCCTCATGGGGATGAAATATACATAGACGCGGATCTCCGGCGCTATCACTGCAAGGGCTGCAAATATGCCCATTATGGCACCACTGGCCCCGACCACAGGTTGCGAACTCGTGAGAGAGTAACCTACTGCCGCCACGACGCCTGCAATAAAGTAAACTTTCAGGAAGGTAGCCTTACCCGCCCTGCGCTCAAGTTCCGGCCCGAAGAAGAAAAGCACCATCATATTAAAGAAGAGGTGGAAGAACCCGTTATGAAGGAACATGTGAGTGATCAGTGTCCATGGGTGAGTAAGAAGGTTGCCCGGAACTAACATCAGCGCTGCAAAGTAATCTATTCCGAATACCATCTGCAAAAGGAATGAGAATAAACAAAGATAGATGATGGCCATAGAAGGGCTGCTTCTCATCGAGTAACTTATATTGTCCCGGACTCCGCGGACTGCGCTCTTTGCAGCATATTTGGCGGTGCTCTTCAGTATATTCTTTGCCATATCGTTAGCATCAGATCGTTCATAAGCACTGTTTGAACCGCCTGTACCGTACTGCTTTAAGTTCTCAAGGCCCTCGCACGCATGCTGCTCGGGAAGCCTGTGCTGAGAACAGAACACCTTTCCACAAAAACGGCATTTGAAAGGTAAGTGATCTTCTCTGCCGCATATCCAGCATCTTTTATCCAAAGTCTTCACCATAACGAATATTGTGGGCTATAAGGTTCGCATCAAATAAAACTATTTCCAGAGTATCGGGAAAAGTATGTCACCGATTGTCAAGAATAATCGTGACAAATATCGGAAAACTTATATGTCAAAATTGCTTATCACCCTTGGGCCAAAACAGTTATTAGTGATTATTTCTCTAAGTATGTGAGACTTGGGGGCATTGTCATAAATAATCGTGATAGATTTTGGAAACATTTATATAACATAATATGGTAAAAACCCCATCGAATAGACTCAGATTCATTACGCATCGAATGGGATTAATATAGTCTCATTGAGTGCATCGTTTAATAACACACCCAGAGGAGAACAAGATATATGAGCAAGATATCAACCGGACATTTTTCCATTGAAGACCTGGAAAATGTCCAGATCACGATCGGGAAGATAGTCGGCGCTATAGAAGAAAAAGTGGCTGAAGAAGGTGATATGGGACCAACTCCCAAACCTAGTGTTTCTTCACTCAGGGACTGGGACTACCAGTTGCTCTCCCGCTATCAGCCGGTGTATACCCCTGTATGTGACCAGTGTTGTTACTGTACTTTCGGGAAGTGCGACCTGGGAGGGAACAAAGAGGGAGCCTGTGGTATTAACCTTGCAGCCCAGCAGTCCCGCGAGTTCCTGCTCAGGGTCATCACCGGTGCAGCTGCTCACTCGGGACACGGGAGGCATCTGCTGCACTATCTTATCGAGCGCCACGGACGCGACCATCCGATCGATGTAGGCCCTTCAAACCTGCTTGCGCCAAACGTCCAGATGGTCACCGGTATCAAGCCAAAGACCCTTGGTGACCTGGAAGCGGCAATAGAGTATGTAGAAGAGCAACTTACACAGTTGCTTGCCACAATCCACGTTGGGCAGGAAGGTGCAGCCATGGACTTCGAATCAAAGGCAATGCACGGCGGAATGCTTGACCATGTAGGTATGGAGATATCCGACCTGGCCCAGATATCCTGTCTGGGAATGCCAAAATCCGACCCGGAGGCACCGTTGGCAGAGATTGGCATGGGATGCATAGATGCCACAAAGCCGATGCTGCTGGTCATTGGACACAACGTTGCCGGTGTCGCCAACATGATAGACTACATGCATGAGAACGACCTCTCTGACAAGATAGAGCTGGGCGGCCTGTGCTGTACTGCCATAGACACTGTTCGTTACCAGATGGACAAAGGTGGCAAACCCTATGCAAAGGTTGTAGGGTCCCTCGCAAAAGAGCTAAAGATGATCCGCTCGGGTATCCCGGATGTGATCGTGGTCGACGAGCAGTGTGTCAGGGCAGATGTGCTCGATGAGGCAAAGAGACTCTCTATCCCTGTCATCACCACTAATGAAAAGATCATGTATGGACTGCGCAACCGTTCAAAGGACAAGGCTGATAGCATCATAGAGGATCTTGCCAGCGGGAAGGAAGATGGGGCACTCATCCTTGATCTGAACCTTCTTGGGGAAGTGGCACCAAGACTTGTACTGAAGGTAGCTCCCCTGCGCAAGGAGAAGGGCATTAAGGCGTTTCCCACGGATGAGGAGCTGATAGCACTGGCTGCAAGCTGTGTACAGTGTGGCGCATGTGAATTCGTCTGCCCGAACGACCTGGGGATCATGGCAGCAATGAAAGCCTGTGCAGAGGGAGATCTGACAAAATTCGAGATTTTGCACGACTATTGTATAGCCTGTGGAAGATGCGACCAGGAGTGTCCAAAGGACATACCTGTCCTTAATGTAATTGAGAAAGCCTCACAGAAGGTCATCAGCCAGGAAAAAGGAATGATGCGTTCAGGCAGGGGCCAGATAAGCGACCCCGAGATCCGCCAGGAAGGCGTAAACCTTGTCATGGGAACAACTCCGGGCATTATCGCCCTGGTAGGCTGCTCCAATTATCCGGCAGGCACCAAAGACCTGTATACGCTTGCTGAGGAAATGCTAAAGAGGCACTACATCGTAGTCTCATCCGGCTGCTCGGCAATGGATCTGGGGATGTACAAGGACGAAGAGGGCAAGACTCTCTACGAGAGGTACCCTGCCAAGTTCCTTGGAGGTAATCTCATAAACGTAGGTTCCTGCGTCTCCAACGCACACATAACCGGAACGGCCATTAAGGTGGCAGCTATCTTTGCCCAGCGCAATATCACCGGTAACTACGAGGAGATCGCCGATTATGTCATGAACCGTATAGGTGCGGTCGGCGTTGCCTGGGGTGCCTATTCACAAAAGGCCTCTTCCATCGCAACAGGCTGCAACAGGCTGGGAATCCCTGTAGTTGTCGGACCGCATGGCTCAAAATACAGAAGAGCGCTCATAGGCAAGCCGTATGAGGAAGAACACTGGAAGCTCTATGACGCAAGGAACGGCGAGACTCTGCCGATACCTGCTTCACCCGAGTTCCTCCTGACAACTGCGGAGACCATTGAAGAGCTGATGCCCATGCTTGCAAAGAACTGCATACGCCCGTCAGACAACAATATGGGAAGGATGATCAAGCTGACCCACTATATCGAGCTTAGCCAGAAGTACCTTGGGCAGATGCCCGAAGACTGGCATAATTTCGTCAGGACAGAAACGGACCTTCCGCTTGCAAAACGTGAAGAGCTCCTGAAGATACTTGAGAAGGACCACGGCTGGGAAATAGACTGGAAGAGAAAGAAGATCCTGTCCGGTCCGAAGATGAAGTCAGATGTCTCAGCCCAGCCTACCAACCTCAAGAGACTATGCAAGGGAGAGTGCTGAAATGGTAGACACGACAAAGAATACGCTTGTTTATACCACATGGGGCAGAAAGACCGCAAAGCCAGTCAACCCCAATGTAGCCGCGAAGATGATCTCAAAAGCAAAGAGACCTCTTCTGGTGATAGGTACTGAAGTCGTGGGCAATGAGCAGCTTACGGAAAAAGCCATTGCCATTGCAAAGAAGGGTTTGCCGGTCGCAGCGACCGGTCACTCCATCACTGTCTTCAAAGGCATGGATGTGAATGCAAAATACATCAACGTCCACGCACTGGCCCATTACCTTGGGGACAAGAACTGGAAAGGGCTTGATGGGCAGGATACATATGATATGATAGTCTTCCTTGGACACAAGAAATACTATCTGGATCAGGTGCTTTCGGGACTCAAGAATTTCACGGACCTGAAGACCATTGCAATCGAAAGGCATTTTATGCAGAATGCGACTTTGTCCTTTGGTAACCTCAAGCCGGAAGTGCATATTGAGGCGCTTAATGAATTTATCGAGAATCTATGAGCATTGGATACTAAACGCGGAGAACTAATTATGGCAGATGAATTTCCTTTTGAGATATCTCCTATGTTTGAGGGAGAGAGAATAAGAAAAGAAGGCATGCATGTTGAACTTGCGGGCCCCAAATCCAAGGGTTTCGAGCTTGTAAGGGCTGCAGACATGAACGACGTTGAGGACGGCAGGTTCACGCTCATCGGACCCGACCTTTCAGATATGGAAGAGGGGTCACGATATCCGTTCGCGATGATCTACAAGATCGCAGGAGAACTTGTGGAAACAGACCTTGAGTCTATAGTAGAAAGAAGGAACCACGAATTCCAGAACTATATTCAGGGCATGATGCATCTCAACCAGAGAGACGATGTGTGGATCAGGGTGGGCAAGGAAGCTGTCAGCAAGGGGCTGAATTCCTTTGAGCACATCGCAAAAGCAGTGATGATGCTTTTCAAGAACGAACTCCCGTTCATAGAGAAGGTTGAGGCCATCTATATCACCGATATGAGCGAGATCGAGAAAGAGATCGATAATACCAGGGCTGTTTACAAGGCAAGGGACGAGAGGACCCGCGGCCTGCATGATGAAGATGTTGACACTTTCTACGGCTGTACCCTGTGTGCATCCTTCGCTCCGACCAACGTCTGTGTCGTGACCCCTGACAGGATATCACTCTGTGGTGCGATCAACTGGTTTGACGGAAGGGCAGCTGCAAAGGTGGACCCCGAGGGACCTCAGTTTGCAATACCAAAAGGAGAACTCATCGATGACGCATCCGGAGAATATTCAGGTGTCAACGAATTTGCAAAGAAACTCTCAAGCGGCGAATATGACCGCATCAAGCTGCACTCTTTCTTCGAGTTCCCACACACTTCCTGCGGCTGCTTTGAAGTCGTAGGATTCTATATTCCCGAAGTTGACGGTATTGGCTGGGTTGACAGGGATTTCGCAGGCACCGCACCCAACGGACTGCAGTTCTCTACAATGGCAGGACAGACCGGCGGCGGAAAGCAGGTTGTCGGCTTCCTTGGAATAGGTGTCAATTACTTCCGCTCACCCAAGTTCATCCAGTCCGATGGTGGCTGGAACAGGGTTGTATGGATGCCCAGGATGCTCAAGGAGAAGATATTCCAGGACATACCCGAAGACATACGCGCAAAGATAGCTACCGAGGATGATGCCAAAGATATTGAGTCCCTCAAGAGTTTCCTGACAGCTAAGAACCACCCCATACTTGAGAGATGGGTGGAAGAGGAAGCAGAAGAAGAGGCTGAAGAGGAAGTACCTGCAAAGGCACAACCCGCTACTCAGAGAGGATTTGCCGCACCGCAGATGATGCAGATGCCGGCTAATTTTATGCCATCCATGCCAATGATGGGCGGCGGCTCCGGCGGTGTCCGGATCATCCTGAAGAATGCAAAGGTGACCGTTGAGAAGATCACTATCCTGAAAGAGGATTAAAGAGGAATTCTGTGGCCAGGATCATTGCAGTAACAGGCAAAGGCGGAACCGGAAAGACCGCAACTTCGGCCCTTCTCATCCGCCATCTTGCAAAAGGGAACAAGGTCATCCTTGCGGTAGATGCCGACCCTGATACCAACCTGCCCGAGACCCTCGGCTGCGAGGTCAGCAAGACCATTGGCGACATCAAGGAGTTCATGCACAGCGAGCGCGATAATCTGCCTCCTGATACGAACAAGGAGTCAGTGCTCAAGTCAAAGCTGTACGAGATCATCGAGGAGATGCCAAAGTATGACCTGCTCGTCATGGGAAGACCTGAAGGAGCGGGTTGTTATTGCTATGTCAATAATCTCCTGCGAGGCATCATGGACAAGCTGGTGGATAACTACGACATCCTCATCATTGATGCTGAGGCCGGGCTGGAGCATTTCAGCCGGAGGATATTCCGCAAAGTGGATGACCTTATCGTGGTTACGGACGGATCCCGCCGTGGGCTGGGTACGGCTGAGCGCATAAGGGAACTTGTAGATGAGATGAAAACAGATGTATCGAATATTTATGTTATTGCAAATAAGGTCACGGAAACAAACCGCGAGATGATCGCAAATACGGCAAAGGAACTTGGTCTGCAGCTTATAGGAATGATACCGGTTGACGAGATGGTCATCCAAAGGGATCTTGCCGGAGAGCCGCTGTTCAACCTCCCTGACGATTCCGCTGCGGTCATGGAAGTTGAAAGAATAGCAGTAAAGCTAGGCTTGTAATTCAAGGTTTCTAACTCAAGAGAATCATTACATGGTGGAATGCATATGACACAGAAAATGAAGTTGACGCAACTTACGGAGATGTTGCAGGAACTCAATATCGAGTCCCTCGAAGGAGTGACAATTGAGGGTGACATCGAACTAAATATCACTGGCGGAGGAGGGCTTAACCCTGCACTGGCCTATGCGCTTGGGAGTGAGATATCACAGATATCCCTGCACATGGCCAACATCGGAAGAATGCTCGGGTTCCCTGCGGAACAGTTATTCGCATCTGCTTTTGGCATGGGTGCAATGCCTGAGACCCAGGCACCTGCGCTTGGAGCTGCTCCCGGGATGCAGGAGTTACTGGCCTCAAAGTTCGAGGTCTCAAAAATGGAAAACTGGAACAATCCCATCCAGGAAGTAACGCTGGGCGCAACTTCCGCCGACGGGGGTTCCAGGAAGAACACGGTGACCATTGGCGGAGAGAACGCACTTCCCTATTACTTTGACGCCGCAATGCCTCACAGGAACTACGTGACAATGGACGTGTTCGACATGCCTATTGGAATGGCAAAGGCTGTCAAGTCCAATTATGAGGACGTCATCAATGACCCTGCGGAATGGGCCAAGAAGGTAGTCCGTGATTTCAATGCTGACATGGTAACCATTCACCTCATCTCCACGGACCCCCTCATCAAGGATACATCTGCACGGGACGCGGCAAAGGTCGTTGAGGATGTACTGCAGGCAGTGAAAGTACCAATTGTGATCGGCGGCTCAGGAAACCCTGAAAAAGATCCGGAAGTGCTGGAAAAGGCCGCAGAGGTTGCAGCCGGTGAGCGCGTGCTGCTCGCTTCCGCAAGCCTGAACCTCGACTATGAGAGGATCGCGAAGGCTGCTGTGGAGCACGGGCATGTTGTCCTTTCCTGGACACAGCTTGAGATCAATGCCCAGAAAGAGCTAAACAGAAAGCTTATGAAGCAGTGTAAGGTCCCAAGGGACAGCATTGTAATGGACCCGACGACCGCAGCACTGGGATACGGTCTTGACTACGCATACACCAACATGGAACGCATCAGGCTCGCAGGCCTTATGGGCGATAATGAGCTCACATTCCCCATGTCATCCGGTACCACCAATGCATGGGGGGCCCGTGAGTCATGGATGGTCTCGTCACCCCTTAAACAGGATTCTGACTGGGGCCCAAGAGAATACCGCGGTCCTATATGGGAGATCGTCACCGGTCTTGCACTCTCGCTTGCAGGTAACGACATGTTCATGATGATGCACCCGACATCGGTCCAGGTGCTCAAGGAAATTACCCAGACATTGTATGGTTCCATCGAGACAGAAGAGCTGGACATCAGCAACTGGATCGGAGCAGAGGTGTGATAAATGAAGATCAACAGCCCTCTTGAGGCTTATAAGTACCTGCCCGGTACAAACTGCGCAGTATGCGGTGAGCAGACATGTATGGCATTTGCCGCACACCTGATAGACAGATCCAAGAAACTCAGCGACTGCACCCCGATGCTCGAAGACAAGTTCAGGAAGAAGCTCGATCAGCTTCAGGGATTGCTCGCACCTGAGATAAGACAGGTAGAGATCGGTGTCGGCGAAAAGACCGTAAAGATCGGCGGCGATGACGTACTCTACCGCCACAAGCTGACATTCTTCAACCAGACAGTGCTGGCCTATGACGTATGGGACACGATGGAAGAGAAGGATCTTGTGGAAAGAGTGGAGAAGATACGGGACTTCAAGAAATTCTATGTCGGCAACTTCCTGACAGTCGACATGGTGGCTGTGCGCTGCACATCCGACGACCCGAAAAGGTTCGCCTCTGCTGTTAAGAAGGTCATTGAGACCACAGACATGCCGATAGTGCTCTGTTCATTCAACCCGGAGATGCTTAAGGCCGGTCTTGAGGTCGCAAAGGACAGGAACCCGCTGTTATATGCTGCAAACAAGGATAACTGGCAGGAAGTAGCTGCCCTGGCCCTTGAGTACGATGTCCCTGTGACCCTTTTCGCACCTAATGACCTCGATCTGCTGAAGTCACTTGCAAAAACATTTGCTGAAATGGGCACCGAGAAACTTGTGCTCGACCCGGGAACATTCCCATCCGGAAAACAGCTCAAACAAACCTTTAACAACTTTATCAAGGTGCGCAGGGCAGGCATAGATGGCGACCGTGAGATCGCATACCCCCTCATGGCAGTTCCCCTGACCGCATGGATGGTGCATGACGACCCTGTAAGCGCTTCATACTGGGAAACCGTTATCGCGTCAGTGTTCACGATAAAGTACGGAGATATAATGATCCTTCACAGCATCGAGCCCTATGCAATGCTGCCGGAGCTGCACATCCGTGATACGATATACACTGATCCGAGAAAGCCTGTCACCGTTGACCCCGCAATGTATAAGATAGGATCACCGACAAAGGATTCGCCTGTGTTCGTGACGACCAACTTCGCCCTTACCTACTACACTGTCGAGAGTGACATATCCTCCAACAAGATAGACTGTTACCTATGGGCTATCGATACCGAAGGAATAGGTGTTGAGGCTGCCGTGGCAGGCGGTCAGCTGACAGCTGCCAAAATAAAGAAGGGAATCGAAAGCTCTGGATTCAGCATGAAGGACGACACATCCCACAACACGATCATCCTGCCGGGACTTGCTGCACGCCTGCAGGGAGATGTTGAAGATGAGACCGGGTCCAGAGTGCTTATAGGCCCTGCGGACTCAGGCCGCATACCCGGCTGGCTGGAAAAGAACTGGCCACCGAAAAAATAAGCCGTTACTCAAATTGACCTTCGTGCCTCAGGCACGGAGGTCTGTACTATTTTGATCTGCGACCACCGTTACCTGAATCACAATACTCTTATAGAGCCTGTTAAATTCTAATACATGAAACCATGGAGCTTATCATACGAAGTGAGAATAGCCTTGAGCTTACGAAAAACGGTAAGCATTGCACTATAGTAGGGAATATTGCAGATGTAACTGAAGACCATATACGCAAGCTTGCAGAATGGGCAGACGCATTATGGGACTATGAGAAGATAACCATGTGGAAAAAGTCGGATTCCATGGAGCCAGG
>DANZ01000114.1:0-2919 GCA_002501695.1 Methanolobus sp. UBA474
TTGAAAAAAGAGGGCCTGCAAGGTAGATCTGTTTTTTATATTCCATCATCTCATCCATCCATTTCAGAGGGAACATAGATTGGCGGGATGGTTAATAATATTGATGTAAGCGGGGTGAAAATGATCAGTGGGTTCCCATTGAAAAAAATATGCACAAACACTTTTATCTCTCCAGGACAAATCACAAATAAGGATTGAGTGGGTTACGATATGTCAGATGATTCTTCGGGCAGAAGTTACTTATGGAGTTTACTTTTTGTTGCTGTGGTCCTGTTCATAGTTGCGTTTATCGCTTACGATCAGCTTGGCGTGAGACCGTCGGCGGGTGCTGACGGTGTGGAGGAGATCGTCCTTCCGCCCGGGTTCACTATTGACACATACGCAGAGGACCTGGGCAGCAGTCTTGTTTCCTACCCGGGACCTGACCCCGGACCGCGCATGCTGTTGCAACAGGACGGGGTGATGTTTGTATCCATACCCAACAAAGATCTGGTGGCTGTGCTGCCTGACAGGGATGGTGACAATAAGGCAGACAAGGTGGGAGTATTTATCTCGGATCTCAACTATCCCCATGGCTTGGACTATTTCGACGGATGGTTCTATATAGCTGAAGAGGACCGCGTGATCAGGGTAAGAGATGACAACAATGACCTGGTTGCAGATGAAGGCAGCATGGAAGTGCTCGTGGACAACCTTCCCACCGGGGGTCATTCCACACGGACCGTGAAGGTGAATGACAGCAAGCTTTACCTGAGCATAGGCTCTTCATGCAATGCCTGTTACGAAGAAGACGAGCGCAGGGCTGCTATCACGCAGTGTGACCTTAACGGCAGCAACTGCAGTGTATTCGCAAGCGGACTCAGGAATTCCGTGGGCATGGTGTTCCATCCGATTACAGGAGATTTATATGCCACAAACAACGGACGTGACTGGCTTGGCGATGACCTCCCGCCGGATGAGATCAACCTTATTGAGCAGGGCAATGATTACGGCTGGCCGATCTGTTATGGGAAAAACATCCATGACACTGATTTCGATCCCAATGACCTTGATGCAGATCCGTGTGCAAATAAGACTCCAAGTCTTGTAGACCTGCAGGCACACTCAGCACCCCTGGGGCTTGCATTCTATAACGGGAGCACCTTCCCTGAGGAGTACCAGGGCGACCTTTTTGTATGCTATCACGGATCATGGAACCGTGACGATCCTACGGGCTACAAGATCGTGAGTATCGACATGGAGAGCTTAAATGTCACTGACTTTGCCACAGGCTGGCTGAAGGACAACGGAACTGTAATTGGCAGGCCTGTGGATGTCATAGTTGCGGAGGACGGTTCTCTTCTGGTAAGCGATGATAATGCAGGGAAGATATACAGGATCAGTTATGCAGGATAGATCCTATTACTTACGTGGAAGCCTTTGAAGCACTTAAATACATATACAGGAAGTCGATAAACTATCAATATCGACATTCGATCTGAGGGGTCATAACATCAGAACTGATACAATAGATTCAAGCATTGATTTTGTACATGATATGCCGCAGGGGAGCTGCTTTTCTCTTATGTATGAAACCACTGAAGAATTTATGGGCGTGGTGACTGCATTTCTTGATGCTGGCCTGAGAGATAATGAGTGCTGCATCTGGGCGGTTTCGGGCCAGATCACTTCGCAAAGTGCGGAAGAGTTCCTGAAGGACGCGGGTATGGATGTGGAACCCTACCTTGAGAGCGGCCAGTTAATGATAACACCCTGCACCGAATGCTATATTTCGAGTGAAGGTCCCATGTCCGAAAGGACTCTTAAGAACTGGGAGGAAATACACGATTCAGCCTTATCAAAAGGATATAGCGGCCTGAGAATTGCCGACAAATTCACAATTGTAGGACAGGATGCCTGGCAGAGATTTGTAGAATTTGAGAGAAAGAGTGTGAATATAATACGCCGAAAGAGTATTGTCTGCCTTTTCGCCTTTCTTTTGGAGGCACGCACAAGGTCGGAAATACTTGACATTATAGGGATGCATGACGGTACGATAATCAAACAAGGTCGCCAGTGGACCCTGCTTCAGAGCTCCTCCTCATGCAAACCGCTTATCCTTGAGAGACACTTTCCTGAAAGCATACTGGAAAATATCTGGACCGGTGTATGGGCTGTTGACAGGTACGACAGGATAGTATACTTTAACAAAGGTATGGAAGTAATATCCGGTCTGTCAAAAGAGCAGGTACTCGGGCAAAAGCTGGCCAAGTTCATGCCACTGGGCAATAAAGGGGAGCTGACTTTCATCGAACTCTTCAGGATGGCAAAAGAGAATCTGCAGTCGAAAACCTATGACATTTTCCCTTTTATCAAACCCGACGGGCAATCTATTTTTCACAGCGGGGTTATGCTTCCCCTGATAGATGAAGATGGTACTTATGGCGGAATGCTGGGCACCATCGGTAAGGTATTCGAGCAGAAGATCAGCCAGAAAACATTAAGGGATAAATTCAGGTCAATTGAAAAACTGGAAGATATCTACAGGACGAGTCCGGTGGTTGCTGTTCTCTGGCGTGCTGAAAAGGACTGGCCGATAGAGTTCATTTCTGAGAATATTGCTCAGTTTGGGTATGTCCCGGAAGACTTCACATCCGGCAGACTAGTCTATGGGAATATAATCCATCCGGATGATCTTGAATTTGTGAAAACCTCCGTCGAACAGCTTGAGATCGAGGAAAAATTCTATTTCTCAAAGGATTATCGGCTGATGACAAGAACCGGGGAGGTTCGATGGGTTACAGAGAGATCCTATCTGATAAGAGATGAGAACGGGAAGCCTGCCTATTACCAGGGTATAATAATAGATATCACTGACAGGAGGAAGGCTGAAGAGGCAGTTCTTGAAGCCGAAAAGAAATATCGTCTTATATTTGAGAA
>DANZ01000114.1:3051-4937 GCA_002501695.1 Methanolobus sp. UBA474
TAGCAGAAGATGGTACTTTTCTTGGTGGTATCGGGGTATTTGAGGATATCTCGGAACGTAAAAAAGCTGAAGAAGCTGCTCTTGAAGCCGAAAAGAAATACCGTCACATTTTCGATAATTCTCCTATCGGTATCTTTCATTTCAACGACCAGGGTATAGTCACCCATTGCAACGAGAAGTTCCTGGAAATAATAGGCCTGAAGAACAAAGAAGAGATCATCGGTTTCAATATGGTCACACGGATAAAGGACAAAGAGATGAGAAAAGCCATCAGGGATGTCCTTTCCAGGAAGGATGGCCACTTTGAAGGGAACTATCATACTGTCATAAGTGGCAAAGACACCTATATCAAGGCTGATTACAGTCTGAATGTAGCGGATGACGGTACTTTTCTGGGAGGCATCGGCATTTTTGAGGACATATCCGGACGCAAAAAAGCTGAAGAGGCGTTACGTCTGGATGAATCAAGGCTTGAGACACTTCTTAAACTAAACCAGATAACTAACAGATCGCTCAAGGAAATAGCTAATTTTGTCCAGGAGGAGGCTGTGCGGCTTACCCAGAGCAAAATGGGGTATCTGGCGTTCCTCAATGAGGAGGGAAACGTCCTTACCATTTATTCATGGTCAAGGAACGTTATGACAGACTGCGATGTAGAAGAAAAGAAGTTTGATTACCTGCTCGAGTCCACAGGGCTCTGGGGGGAGGCTGTCAGACAGAAGCGTCCTATCATAGTGAATGATTATCTAGAGCCTGATCCGCTGAAAAAGGGTTATCCCCCGGGCCATATAGCAATGAATCGTTACATGAGCGTTCCCATACTTGACGGTGAAAGGGTGGTCGGGGTCGCGGGAGTAGGCAACAAGAAGGGACCTTATGATCAGGCTGATGTAAGGCAGTTGACACTGCTCATGGAAGGCATGTGGCAGATAATCGAGCAGAAGAAAGTTGATGATACCCTGCGCAAATATGCAGGAGAGCTGGCCCAGGTAAACAGAGAACTATACAAGGCCAATGTAGAGCTATCGGCAGCCAACGAAGAACTGAAGTCCCTCGACAGAATGAAAGATGAGTTTCTGTCCAACGTGAGCCATGAGTTCAAGACCCCTCTCACATCGATCCAGGGGTACAGTCAGCTGATATCCGACGGAACCTTAGGCTCTGTGAACGACCAGCAGAAAAAAGCAGTAGACACAGTGATCCGTAATTCAGAAAGACTCCGGAAGCTGGTGGATTCCCTTCTATATATCAGCAGGGCGCAGGCTGGAAAGCTCACCTATTCTTTCTCCAGGGTGGCGATAGCATCCATTATAGATAATTCCGTACAGGATCTTGCATTGCAGGCTGAAAAGAAGGATATCACTATCCGCAAGGACATCGGGCAGGACCTGCCTTTTATCAGGGGAGACCGGGACAAGCTTATCGACGTGATGGTAAACCTGCTTGATAATGCCATTAAATTCACTCCTGCGGGAGGGAATATATACGTGGGCGCTTCGGTAGATAAGGACTGGCTTCACATACGTATCAGTGATTCGGGTATTGGGATCCCCAAAGATAAAATCGAGAACCTGTTTGAAAGATTCTATCAGGTTGACTCCTCTATCAGAAGAAGGTACGGCGGGACGGGGCTTGGTCTGTATATCTGTAAAATGATAGTAGAGGACCATAAAGGGAAGATCTGGGTTGAGAGCGAGGAAGGGGAAGGAAGTACTTTCCATGTGCTGCTACCTCTGGAGTGATCCCTGAGCAAAGTAACCAAAATCAATATACCTGTTCCCGCAATTCTCTTTTTATACCGGACAGGTGACAGAGATGAAGATCATAATCATAGGTGGCTTCCTTGGAAGCGGGAAGACGACAGCCTTGCGAAACCTCGGCAGGCA
>DANZ01000077.1 GCA_002501695.1 Methanolobus sp. UBA474
CTATGTTGGCCCATCCCTTGCGGCGCAGCCAGCCGGTAGCTATGCCGGCTATATCAGCAGAGAATCTCTCCTTTAACTCCTGCATTGGTGTTGGTCCCGAGATCGCATCAATTACTTTCCTTTCGGGAAGCCCTTCTGAAGCATACCTCTTTCCCTCATCTGTTAGCTCATAGATCTCAATGACACTCTCCTGGATATGTGCAAGGCCATTCTCTTCCAGCAGGAAAGCTGCCTGCATGGCAGTCTCTGTCTTCATTCCTGCATTCTCTGCAAGTTCCCTGGGGTTTGCATTTCTCAATTCTTCCAGTGAGATCAGCAGTCTTTTCTCATTGGATGTAAGATTATATCGGGAAATCATAGTAACATCTTCATTTGTTTTTTAATCCGTATTCTTCTAGCCTGTCTTTTGCATGTTCGCGCAGTTGCTGGTGCTCTCTCAGGAACTTCTCCATCCTCTCCGCAGCAAAGGCCTTACAGTTGCCGCACACCTTCTCTCCGCCCACGCACTCGCTGTATATCCGTGCAAGCTCCTCTTCATCCTCAACAAGATGGAACATCAGCAGTTCGTAGACTGAACACTTTCCGGGCTCGCCGCCAAGTTTCTTCTGTTCCTCAAGTGTCATCCTGCCGCCGGTCTTTGCCTTTTTGACCTTCCTTGCAGCTTCTTTCGGGTCTTCCGTAAGTGATATGTAACTTTCAGGGACACTGCTTGACATCTTCCCGCCCTGCAGTCCTGACATGAACCTGTGGTAAGTGGAGCAGGGAGGAACGAATGCATATCCTCCGAATTCAAGCTCCACTTCCCTTACGATCCTTAGCAGTTCATCAAAATTGTCGCAATCGTGAACGTCAAGGTGACCCTCGAACAGCTTTGTCCTGCCAGGTATGCGCTCCTGAAGCTCTTTCATTGCATCCTGCGGTGCAGCCTTGCTCCTTATACTGAAGTATCTGTTGCCGTCCTTGTCCTCACGCCTCTCTATCTTGAGCATATTCATTTTATTGCCCAGCCCGCGGGTCAGGCGGATATGCGGGTCCTGGTCCGCACCTACGGGTATGACCGTGGGCTTTGGGCCGCCATACTCTTCAAGCTGTGGATGCAGTATATCGGCACTCTGGGTCACAGCGCTGAGCATATGTGAAACGCTGGTCTCTCCTGTGAATCCGTATATGGCGCTCAGCTCCGAAAAATTTGCCTTTGATCCAAGCTCAAAGGCCAGGTCCCTGACCTGCTGCGAACCTGACTGGAAGTAAATGTGCCCTTCAGGTTCGAAGCCAAGGGCAATGAGGCTGATTATATACTCCTCGACACCGATGTCCCTGCACCTCTCCCAGGAGATCCCTCTCACAGAATGCGCTTCCATGTCAGCGATACCGACAAAAGCATCGGCACCCTGCTGCTGGTGCCATATTATCTCTTCCATCACCATCTTGTGTCCAAGGTGTATCCTGCCGGAGGGCATGAATCCGCTCATAACTGAAAAAGGCTTATTGTTATTCATTGCATCGGCTATCATGTCGTAATCGCGATGGCCGAAAATGACCTTCCTGCGCATGTACCTGTGAGGGTTCGGTATCTCCGGAAGCACATTCTCAAAAGGCAATATCCCAAACTCTTCAAACAGCTTGGAATAGTCTTCTATGATCAGTGCACTCCATGGGTCTATCTTCATGTTCATTTGAGGCCTCTTTACATCGAATGGTCAAATAAGAGCACTCGTTTTCCTATAATAGTGTCGCACAAAATTGTTAGTAAAAATACTTAGTGATATGTAAATGTTATTATCGGAATGGAAAGACATGAGCCGATCTGTCTGCTTCATGTTCCCAGAAGTTCCCGGTCATATGGCAGCGTGGCATCCTCGGGTATCCTGCTGACAAGTCCCAGGTATTCATATTCCTGCATGAGGCATGTGCTGCGCTGTCCTCTGAAGGTCTTGTCCTTGCGTATGTTATCCCATATATCCTTCATGGCATCCTTGCTGATGTTACCGTAACTGAAGGGGATGTAGGGACAGGGTTTGACAGCGCCGTCCACGCAGACGTGCAGCCACCTCTGGCCTGCCATGCAGCCAAGCATCTTTCCTTCGAAATATGTGTTTGCAAAAAGACGCGGCCCTTTTCCTGTGGAGTTGATACGATGGTACATGTCAAGGATAGTTCTTCTGTCATCTTCCGTTATTATGGCGTCACCTTTTCTTTTAGGGACCGATTCCCATAGTGAGAACTCGTGCACGCCTATCTGCCTTGCCAGTTCATACATTGCAGGCAGTTCTCCTATGTTCTTCGGGGAAACGTGGGTTGCCATCGTGACAAGCAAACCAGCTTCCAGTCCCATTCTCATTGCGTCCGTAGCAATCCCGAACGCTCCTTCCAGACGGCGTACGGCATCATGCTTTGCGGGATCAGTGGAGTAAAGGCTCACAAGCAGATTATGCAGTCCTGCCTCCTTGAGCTTCCTTGCGTTCTCAGGTGTCATCTCAGTGCCGGAAGTATACATATTTACGATAGCGCGCTCTTTATCAACATACTCGATGAGCTCGTATATCTCTTCCCGCATCATCGGGTCGCCCTCAGTGAAAACGATCACCATTGCACCCATGTCCAGTACTTCATCTATGGCACGCTTGATGGTGCTGATGTCAAGGTCGCCTTCCCCGCCGCTTACGACACAGTGCTCGCAGTTGCATTTGCATTGGCGTGTGATCTCAAAAGAAACTGTTTCCGGGATATATCTTCCCAGCGTTATCTGTGTCTCAGCCATGAGGAGCCTTTTGAAAGCTTTACTTGGTATCGGCGGGAGCCATGTAGAAGCGATAACCTGTTCATTTGAAACAAGTGCCGGCCTTTCCTCTTTCAGTCTCTCGTTGATCTTGTTAAGAAAAGGAGTGCATGCCTTGCGCAGCCCTCCGGTCGCCTTCAACTGGATGAACTCGTCCTTTTTATCCATCCTGATAGAAAGCCCCGGTATGGAGAGTAATGTGATGTTCTCATCCTGTGAGCCTGTGTGATCCGGTTTCATCTGGTTTTCTCCTTCCATTAAATGCCTCTATGGAGAAAACATCCGCTTCCTTACCTATTACGGATTGCAATGGGTAGACTACTATCCCGTGATCTGTCATAATATAAGGGCGTAACACCTCATCATGTTTGGTGCCCCGCATCTTCAGTATCTCGACAGACCTGATCCTTTCTCCGCCAATCCTGAATACCTTAAGGCAAATAACACCTTCGGCAAGATATTCCTCCACGCTGAAATGTTCCGGGTCGTTATTGAGCTCGCTTGTTACCAGGGTAGTGCAGTCAAAGGTCTCTATGTTTTTGATGAACTCAAGGATGATATATCTTATATTGATAGGGTCCGGAGTGATCTTGAGGGATGTCATTGAATCGATAAAAAGACGTTTGGCACCTATCTCCCTGATGCTGGCATATATCTGCCGCAGGACCGTTTCAATGGTGGTAGTGTCTGTTTCGGCGCCAGGTTCCTGGGTATGGTTCTTCTTTATGTACCTTTCATAAGCTATAGGGTCTGCCCTTATTATTCGCAGCTTGTCTTCCTTTACCAGTCTCTCAAGGTCCCAGCCGTGCCTCCACATATTGCGCATAATGCGGGCAGGGGTTTCCTCAAAAGTGATATATACTCCGGTCTCTCCGTATCTTGTAATGCCTTCATACAGGTACTGTGCTCCAAATGTGGACTTCCCTGCCCCCGGCCCTCCTATCAGGAGAATCAAATCGTTCTCTATAAAACCGCCTTCAATAAGCGGGTCAAATCCGGGTATTCCTGTAGGTACACGAGCCATTCAAAACCTCGATGCAAGATTCAACGCAATATTATAGTTATGGCTCTATATAATATAATCTATTCCTTTTTGAATGTATATCGAAAAAGAGAATAGGCTATAGTTAAAAACAGATCGGATCAGATCTGCATCTGACCCGTCTGGGAATCATACCTTCTCTGCGAAGGCCAGCGTACCGCTGAGACGCTTTACTTTTATCTTCACTGTCTGGCCCTTTGCGGCACCAGGCACGAATATCGTATATTTGTCCACTTTGGCAATGCCGTCACCTTTGGAGCCGACTGCATCGATGTGAACTTCGTACTCCTTGCCCTCCTCAATGGAGTCCTGCTTGATAGGCGCAGTGCTGCGTCTCTTCTTCACAGGTCTGTGAGCACCACATGCGGAGCATTTCAACACGAGGACCCTTTCCATTTTGACGAGCTGGGTATCAGGCCTTGAGCATTCAGAGCACATAACGAATTCTTCAACGTAGGCATCTATATTGGACTGTATCTGGTCCTTTGAGAAACGGCCCTGGAATATGGCACGCATGCCTTCGATCTTGCCTGCTGTTCCCATTTCACGGGTCAGGTATTTCATCAGGTGGTCCGGTTCCCTGTTCAGTACGTCCGCTATGTTGAGGAAGTTGTCAACGATCGTGGTCTTGCCTTCCAGCATTATCTTGAGCTCAGGAATCACGAAACGGGCATCCGTGGTCTCCTTATCAGGCAAGTTTGCTATCGCACGGTCCAAAAGCGCTTCGTAATCTTTCATATAATCACTCCCACAAATACTACACTTTACTGTACAAGCTCCAGTCCCTGATCAATGGTGATCCTGACAGGAGTCGGCAGTTTGTGCCCGGCCTTTCGAAGTGCATCCTTTGCTGTCGCAAAGTTCTCTTTGTTGACTGAGATCGTGAATATCTTCTGACCTGCGGAAACCCTTGCTGCGGTTCCTACATTCTTGCCGTAGGCGCCACGCATACCACTGGATACACGGTCTGCACCTGCTCCGGTTGCCTGCTTGTTCTCTCTCAGAACCTCATGCGGGTAAACTCTCAGTTTGAGGTGGAACCCGGTACGTCCTGCTGCGGCTGTTATGGCCCTGTTGGCAGTGATACGTGCAGCCTCAAGAGCAACGTGCCGTATCTGGCACCTTTCGTCGACTACAAGTGAAAGCTTCACCGGGAAATCAGAGGTTTTGTTACCCATATCGTAGTGGATGACCTGGCTTCCAGGCACACCACCCATGTATTTCCTTCTTGTGAATGAACGCTGTCTCACGTTCCTGTACATACTTCCTGGTTTTCTTACCATGATTTTAAGTCTCCTTGAATCGGTTAGCGGGATAAAGTCACTATCAATTTAGTTCGTTCTTAATTGATATGTCCGTATATGAATTTGTTGATATCGTTAAATATCAGCTGGATACTATTTCATCTGGATGGTTCATCCCCTACTACTTAGGACTTTATAAGCCTTATTGTTCTTGCAATCGTGCCTTAAACTTTCATGACTTACGCCTGGTGCCTTTATATATCCTCCCGCAGGAACGGGGCAAGCAGCCCATAACAGCCCGAGAGCATCATATTCCCAAAAGGCGCCGCAAAATGCAGCTTCTTCCAGAGCTCTGTGTGCCTCTTTTCTGGCAGCATGTTCTTTAATATATTAAGCCTTGGGCCTGTTATCATAACGGATCTTACGGCATCAAAGCCCTCTGTCTCTCTCACATAACAACCGTGCCCTCCGTCACTGAACACGTCATCGAATGATAATCTGCCTTCCGCAAAAAGAATTATCTGTTGCTGTAATTTCTCTCCGGTGAGGCTGGATGTGTGATGCTCGTAGAGAGCTGTGACCCTGTGGTCTTTAACGAGGGCGGCAAGGGTATGTCCGTTGCCTATGTTAACAACGATGGATGGCTGTATCGCTGCCGG
This sequence comes from Methanolobus sp. UBA474, assembly GCA_002501695.1. Taxonomy (GTDB): domain Archaea; phylum Halobacteriota; class Methanosarcinia; order Methanosarcinales; family Methanosarcinaceae; genus Methanolobus. The sequence continues at coordinate 5,725 of DANZ01000077.1, forward strand.
GTCGAACAGGGCTCCGAATATTGCCGCAGGCCCGGTATCCATGAAGACCACTCCTTTATCCCCGAGTGTATGTGCTGCTGATATCATGCGGGTGAGATCAGCAGGAATGGCATCCCGGCCATATGCAAATCTCCCGAACTCTCCCCCCTCGTCTATAAGCTTCTCAAACAGCCTGAACCGGTATATGCGGTTGCTCAGGTTCGGTGAATTCCCATGGTCCTGAACAGCGACAGCAAACATGTCAGGCATCACTACGCCAAAACCCGCCAAAGCATTCCCAATAGCCTGCACATCGATATCCTGCAGGACTATCTCTTCAGGCTTCCCCGGGGGTATCTCGTTTCCATCTACTATCCTGACTCCCATTTCCTTTACTTTTTCAAGGTCGTCATTGATAGTAAGTGCGGCATCCTGGATAGCATAAACTTTCAGGCCCTGTTCCAGATGTTGCCTTACAGCCCTGGCTGAAGACCCGCCTCCCATAAGGCCGCCTTTAAGGAAGATACTTTTCTGTCCGGATGTCGCGTCATGTATCCTCCTGGCAACTATAACGGTCGGTGAAGGCATTATCATTAAAAGGCTGTTCTCCACTTCCCTTTCGGTATCATACAGGATTATGTCCTGGGTACCTGCACCTATATCGATTGCCATTATTCTCATGTTTAAATCGAGCTGTTCTTATACTTAGGCACGTATAAAAGTTAGCATGAACAACTCTTCTGCGAAGGAGCACAAGGAATGTAATAAGGGCCCATACAGCTTTGCCATTATCACGATCTCAAGTTCCAGATATGAGAAATATGGCTCCGTATCTTCGCCTTCTGATGCGGAGGACAGGTCCGGGCAGATCATGGAACGCCTTATTCTTCAGGCAGGCCACGATATATCCCGCTACTTTCTGGCGGATGATGATCCGGGATCCATTATCCATGTGCTCTGTGAAGCTGTATCTTCGGATACCGATATAATTATAACAAGTGGCGGTACAGGGCTTACTTCAAGAGATGTGACGATCGAATCTGTTGTCCCGATGTTCACCAAACATATGCAAGGCTTCGGCGAGCTTTTCAGATATAAGAGCATTGAGCAGATCGGCTCTTCCGTTATCCTTACCCGCGCCTCGGCGGGAATTATTTCGGGCAAGGCGGTCTTTTGCCTGCCCGGTTCCCCGGCAGCTGTGGAGCTTGCTCTGGGTGACATAATACTTCCGGAAGCCGGGCATATCATGAAACACATAACCGAGTAAAGAAAAAAGTTTTATATTGTTTGTTATATGTACATACCAGTGGAAGCATTGTATTATAAGCCGATAATTATATATTGCAGATGTCAGCAAAAGATATGTACTGCACTTTATAGATGAGTTCAAACAGATTATATATATACCCGGGACAACAGATAGTATCCCGGCTATGGAGAACGAATGCCCGGTTATTCGCTAGGTATCAAGGAACTGGATGACCATTTAGGTCGCATCCGGGAAGGCACCAATCTTATGATGATAGGTCCGCCTATGAGCCGAAAGGATGAGCTGCTGGATGCTATTCTGTCCCACAACCTCGGTGCCGACGACGGAGTGGTCATAGTTTCCACCCGGGAGCCCGGAGAGAGGGTGTTGGAATGGTTCACAGAACAGGGGATAGACATTTCAGGTTCCAATATAGGAATAGTTGACTGTGTCACAAGAACTCTGGGAATGAACGCACCTGATACGGCCAGGATAAAGCGGGCTTCAAGCCCTGTGGACCTGACAGGCATTGGTGTGAAGATCAGCCAGTTCCTGGAGGAATTCCTTGTGAAAAAGAACCTCGGAAAGATCCGGCTCTCTATAAATTCCCTGTCAACCATACTGATGTATTCTAACCTTCAGACAGTTTTCAGGTTTCTGCACGTTTTTACAGGGCGTGTGAAGGCTGCCAATGGTTTTGGGATATATGTTGTGGAAGATGAGATGCATGACGCCCAGACAATAGCGACCTTAAAACAACTGTTTGACGGAATGATCGAGATAAAAAGCATTGGGGATTCCTATGCAATGAGGGTAGTTGGCATGACCTCAAAGCCTACTGAGTGGTTCGAGTATGATATCATAGGGTCAGAGATCATTCTCAATAAGCCGAAAAAGCCCTGAGACCATAGGTTAGTTTAAATATGCGCAAGGGTATTTTCAGCCTATCCGCTACGCTGCTGAGTGCGGCCCCGCAGGATATGTTTTTCACGAATACTGATCATTAAGTATAATCATTAAGCAATCATTGTTATGTCAGGTGTATCAAATGGATAAAGACAAACTATACAAGCTCAAAGCGGAAGCCTCAAGCATTAAGCCGATCCTGAATATCGGTAAGAACGGGATTACGGATCCTGTAATTGAAGAGATCAAAAAGCAGGTCAAAGCATATAGACTGGTGAAGATAAAGATGCTGAAGACCACTCCTGAGGAAGAGGATATTAAGCAAGCGGCTCAAAAGCTGGCTGAGGCCACTGGCACGACCCTGATAGAGGTCCGTGGCAGTACTGTGGTACTATACAGATGATCCATTCTGTCAGTTGTTCTAGGTTCCTTCCGTGAATTCCTTTCCGGACACGATCTCAATTTCCTCTATGATTATCAGTTTTCCGGGGAGGATACTTTTGAGCTTCGGGATAATATCCCTTATTCTTTCCTCCCGGTCGACTGCCTGGATGATCACGGGCAGGTCTGTTCCAAGTCGGAGTACGCTTGCTGTGTGTATCTTGTCGTGCACACCGTACCCTTCTATGCAATGATGCACTGTCGCCCCCGCGATGCCTTCATCCTTTAAGAACTCAAGCACCGCATGGTGTGCGCTCTTATCCTTGTACGTATCATTATCACTGAGATATATTCTGAGAAGCAATGCCCGCATGTTCTTACTCCTGTTGCGTTCCTCTTTTGCAAACGATCGCCTTCCGGATATCAGCCCTGAGAAGGGAGTGCGATCATCTGCAGTTTAATTATTTGCAGCTGTCTGGTAAGATATATGATCCTCGGATAACTATCTTTTCCCGTGGAAATAAGTATGTTTCCAGCCAGCAGTTCTCTCCACGGTCGATGCTCCGGCAGTCAATTCTACTGTCCGGTTATCAGGTATGCAGTCATAACACCTGCCATGCAGATACCCAGATTGAGCATGATATTGAGCAGCGAGTATTTTTTCTCACCTTCTTCCAGGAGCCTGAAAGATTCATAGGCAAAAGTAGAAAAGGTTGTGAAAGAGCCAAGCACTCCGATGCTCACCAGGTATGTGATCGAGCCGGATGCCGATGAGAATGTGAGTACAGCAAGTACGAAGCTGCCGATAGCGTTCACTGCAAGGGTTCCGGCAGGGACCTCTCCTACTTTGGGGATGGCACCTGATACAAGGAACCTGAGAGTTGCACCTGCAAACCCTCCTGCTCCCACCAGTAGCATCTCGGTGCTCACCGCCATACTTCCTGTCACGGCCGGGAAAAGCATCAATATGGACAGTCCGGTTATGCCGTATGCCATGCGATCACTATACCTTCCTTTCAGTAGCGCCATCATCGTGCCTGGAAGGTGGAAACCGGATCTTCTTTCCTTCAGCCTGCTAAGGTATATCACGACCCCCCTTCCTGCGAAAACCCCTGCAACTGCAAGCAGTACGTTCCCAAGGATGTTCAGGGATGCAGTCAGAGGGGGCATCTGGAACGTTTGCACTGCAAATGTGGAGAACGTTGTAAAAGAGCCCAGGACCCCTATCCCCAGGAACATCCTTGTCCTTGGGGCCACATAGCCAAGGTATTCGGAGTTATAGACCAAAAACCCCAGCAGGATGCTGCCGATCACATTGACCGCAAGCGTAGCTGTGGCAGGGCTGAAATGGCCTGAGAATGCAAACCTGGACACTGCGCCCAGGACGCCCCCTGCTCCTATTATGAGCAGGTGGTGGTACTTTACATGGGATGCGGCATCTCTACTCAATCAATACTACATCCACTTCGTTTCCTTCTTCGTATCCTTCCACATTCTCAGGTATGATGACAAAACCGTTGGACTTAGCGATGGAACTCAGGATCCCTGCTCCTGCGGTCATCAGAGGCCGGGCAGTGTTCCCTTCCAGTATCACTCTGGCGTAGCTGACATAGCCTTCCCTGGAATTTATCTTGCCTGTAAGTCTTGCCTTCACAGTGATGTCCGGTATCTGCGGGATGTTGCCTTTTTTGAGTATGGCCGCCTTTCCGAAGGCAAAGAGCGCTACCAGCCCCGCTGCAGGATATCCCGGCATGCAGAGCACAGGTATGTCGCCAATGGTCCCGAGCGCTGTAGGTTTCCCAGGGCTCAATCCCACACCGTGCACAAGCTTCCTGCCCATGGAAGCCACTACGTCAGGCACGTAGTCCCTCTCGCCGACAGACGTTCCGCCGGATATCACAATGAGATCAGCGTCCATGTTATCTGTGATCGCCTTTCTGATGAGTTCCCTGTCCTCGGGAACGATCGCGCAGTACCGCGGCAGTGCACTCCATTGAGTGGAATAGAGGCCTATCATGAGGCTGTTGATGTCCAGTGTCTTCCCGGGAGGTGGCACTTCGCTGCTGTCCTCAAGGGGAATAAGGTCGTTACCTGTAGGGATGATGGCAACCAGGGGCCTGGAGTAAACCTTGATCTTCCTTATTCCGAGGGAGGCGAGCACCGCTATATCACAGGCTCTGAGCAGATGGCCTTTGTAGAAGATGATCTCGTTCTGCCTCACATCCTCGCCGATATCTCCGATATTTTTCCCGGGATGGACCTGTGCGCGCACCTCGATCATGTCGCCTATGCATATGGTGTCCTCTTCCATGAGCACGGCATCGGCGGCATCAGGTACGCAGGCTCCCGTACTTACCTGGCTGCAGGTGCTTTCGTCCACTTCATCGCAGACCTGCAGCATCACCGGATTTGTGGGTGAGGCACCCAGTATGTCCGCTGAGCGGACGGCATAGCCATCCATTGCAGAGCGCCTATAGTGCGGAACATTTCTTGGCGCCAGTATGCCTGTGGCAAGCACCCTGCCCACGCCTTCATCTATTGCGATCATGTCGGTACGCTCCAGGGGGGTTATGGCACCAAGGAACTTCTCTTTCGCTTCACTCACACTGCTGCGCTCTTTGATTATCCTGTTGTCCATGCCTTCCTCTCTCATGTTCAGCCGCCGGATACGGGTGGGAACACGCCGATCTCGTCCCCGTCCTTAATTCCTGTTGCAAGGCTTTCCATGTGCTTTATATTGTTCCCGTTCAGGAACACATTGATGTATCCGCGAAGTTTAGGCTCATCACCTGCTTTTTCAAAAACCATTTCCTTTAAGGCGGGGTACTGGCCTGTAAGGGAGAAAAGTACTTCCTGCACGGTATCCCCGCTGAGCATGACCGAGGATTCGCCTGCTATCTCTCTCAGGTTTGCGAATAGTTTGACCTTGACAGTTGCCATGGCCCTTTATTCTGGACGTATAATTAATAAATCTATTCCAGTCAAGAAATTCAGTCAAAAGCGTGAAAATATAGATGAATGGTGGGATAGCGCGGATTTGAACCGCGGTCCAAGCGTCCCAAACGCTCGAGGATGGACCAAGCTACCCTACTATCCCATTCAGAAGGGTAGCTCCTCAATATACTTTCTCGGTTAAATAGATTGCGTGAGGAAATGGTCTTATGGAGAGCAGCCCGATCAATTGCATATAAAGGTCCCCGGCCCTAGTGGTCCCCGGCCCTGTCAAATGACCAGCTGCCAAGCAGTATCATGGCAAGTGCGAATATTGTTATGACTGCCATAGAGCGCATGATCGGCACTTCGGATACGCCAAGAAGCGCCCACCTGAGAGCTTCCACGCCATATGTGAGGGGGTTGAGCTGAACAGGTATGCTTAGCCATGAAGGAAGGTTGGCCATAGGGTAGAATGCCGTGCTTGCCATCAGTGTAGGGAACGTGATGAATGTCATCATCATCTGGAAGCCCTCATGGGATTCTATCCTTGACGCAAGGGTGATCCCAAGTCCTATGAATCCCATGCCTGTAATGAACATTATAAGGATGCTGAACATCTGTCCGATCACAGATGTGTATTCCACAACGACCAGCCCGCTGATGATCATAAGCAAGGTCCCCTGTATCATGGCTGCGGTCACTCCGCCTGCAGCTTTTCCAAGGGCCGTGTAGAAGCGGCTTACAGGCGCCACAAGTATCTCTTTCAGGAACCCGAATTCCCTGTCCCATATTATGGAAACCCCGCCCATCAGCGAGGCGAACAGCACTGACATGGCTATGATGCCCGGAGCCATGTAGTCTATGTAACTGCCGGTACGCATTGTCATTGTGCTTCCCAGGGCAGATCCCATTATGACAAGAAAGAACAGCGGTGTCGCAAGTGATCCGATGATCCGGGACCTTGAGCGCCTGTAGCGCAGCATTTCCCGAAGCCATAGTGTGAATACAGTATTAATAGAGTGCTTTATCCCGGCAAGGCCCATATTATCTCCAGCGTTTGTACACTTCGTTATCGATACCCATGAGGTCCAGTGCCCTGCCTGCAATGGAATTGACCAGGTCGTCTATTGTCTGCGGCCTGGAGTAGAACCCCGGGCATGCAGGCAGTATTATTGCTCCTGCCCTTTCCAGCTTGAGCATGTTCTCCAGATGGATCTGGTTCAAAGGCGTTTCTCTGGGCATCAGGACAAGTCTTCTCCTCTCTTTCAGGCACACATCCGCCGCGCGCCCCAAAAGGTTATTTGACATGCCGCAGGCGATCTCGCCCAGCGTCTTCATGCTGCAGGGGGCAACTATCATCCCGGCGAACCGGTGAGAGCCGCTCGCGATGGGTGCTGTGAGCTCTCCTTCTCCGTATACGTGGCTTGCCAGATCCTCTATCTCAATTACAGAGTGATCTGTCTCGATCTCCATTATCTGCTTCGCAGTCTTAGTTATGACAAGGTGGGTCACAACATCCATTTTAGAAAGGATCTCCAATAACCTTATTCCGTATATGGAACCCGATGCACCGCTGATACCAATGACTATTTCCATTTTTAACCCTCCCGCAGGATGACTGATAGCTCATCTATCATCTCTTTTGAAACGGAGACTATTTCCTTTATCTCCTCTTTATTTATATTGTCTGCATGGATGCCGACTATAAATACAATTGTCAAATGGCCGGACTCGCTCAGCTTCCTCGCTCCAAGCAGTGCGAGTTCGTCTTCCCTGTGTCCAGGTGTGGTGATCACAGAGGATGAAGCACGTCCCGATAAGCTGTCGAAATTGCCTACACCCACTGCCCCTACATGTGCCCTGCCGCCCGTAAGTCTTACGATATAATCACTGCCTATCTTTTCCCATTCCAGCAAAAGGGATATTTTGCCTGCGGCACGCTCGATACGCTGGCAGGGGGAATGCTGACGCTCCAAAATCATCCCTC
>DANZ01000032.1 GCA_002501695.1 Methanolobus sp. UBA474
GTATCTGCTTCCATCCACATGACCGACGTGATAAGTTTTGGTATGGCATCGGGGTCGTAGAGGTCATCTGCATTAATTATGATCACCGGACCGTTACCGAACCGCTCCGAATACCTGAAAGCTGTTCTCAGTGATTCCATTTTGCCTTTATGACTTTCATTCTTTATTACATGTGCATCCATTTTCTGAGCTATATATGCGGTGGAATCGGTACTTCCGTCGTCCACCACCACTATATTATCTACATATAGGCCTGCCTTTTTGATGACGTCATGTATATTGGCCTCGTCGTTATAGGCAGGGATTATACCTGTGACTCCCATTGTATTCCCCCTTAAGCGCTATTTTAAGCATTCAAGCCCCCCTTGAATACCATTCCTAAAAGTAGACCTAGCAACTGCTAGCTGATAAGCTGTGCATTCAGTCCACTCCGATATAGAGATAATGCTGTACATTTATAACATTATCGTGCGATAAAGAACAGATAGTATTTTTGTTATGTTAATATCTCATTCTATAGAAATAAAGGCAATATATCTTAGTTACAGAATAACATTCCTAAGCATCATACATTAAGATAATTTGAAGCTTTTATAAGCAAACCCCTGCCCTCCAGAGGAAGATCAGATCAAATGTGCCGCAACATGACATTAGATGTATTTTGGAGGAAAAGTATCGTCGATATCATTATATGGACTGCAATCTGAGCTCAAATTGCGCGCAAGACGAACAGGCTATTCATGCCAGTTCACCGGCCAGCCATCCAGGAGGATCTTCCGGCTCCTGCTTCAGATAAACATAGATGAAGATCGAGAACCATATAGGGAACAGTACATAGCCTGCATAGTCATGCACCTGCCATGTGGCCTCCATACCTAAGTGGCAGTTCGCTGCAAGCAGCAGGACCAGCCGCAGAATGTTCTGTACAGAGGTGCCGATGATCCCGAAGAGGAACAGTGGCAGGATATACTTTGAAGGCAGCCGGATATCGATAAGCATCAGTGCAAATACTGTCAGGGATATGACCAGCGACGCACTCCCTGAAGATCCCGCATCGATGAAGAAGAGCATCCTGATGCCTTCACTGTTGACAATGCTTATCAGTTGTCCTTCATTGCCCACCGGGCAGATGAGCCCAGCCACGCCTGCTGGAAGACAGGTGTGCTGATAAGACCTCTAATGACTAACACTCTACATTGATACCAGTGGCCCGTACAATACGGCAATATTATCGGATCAGGACTCTGTTTTGGCCTCATAGGCACCGTTCCGGGTTCCTGTCACATTTATCCACAGGTGCAGGTCCCTGTAAGGCTCGATCATGTTGTCCTCCCTGTAGAGCAGGTACTGTAACTTCATGTCGTTTCCGGTCAGCTCAGGAGCAAAGGACAAAGACTGCTCCCAGGTGGCATTGTGCTCCAGGGGGATGTGCCTGAACCGTTCCGGCATATCAATGATCTCATTATTGAGCCTCAGCTCCAGGGAATAGTTGACAGGTGCATATTCGTGATTAACGATACCTATTATTACATCCACGCTTTCCCCCGCTACAAGGTTTGTGCTATAGTTATCCGCCATGCCCTGGGGACCCAGTATGTAGAACTCCGTGAACTTCTCACCCTGTTTTGGGGTCGCCACCACATATACCAGAGTGACGACGGACAGCAGGATCGAGATGATGAGCACAATGCTCAGGATACGGTCAAGCCGGGACTGCGGTCTTGCTGTCACTTCTTCCCGCAGGGATACATACATTTGTCTGAAGGGGACCATGAATGCGTTATCTTCCTGCCTTTTACGCCTGTCGATAGCTATCAGCGACATTGCGACCGTGAAAGCCGAAACGGACACCAGTACGGGTACAAGCCGTATGCCCCAGGGGGTATAATTGAGTCCGAGCCCTATCAGGGGAACAACGGCTATGCTCAGGCCAAAGCTCAGGGCAATGCGCTCTATGCCATCCAGATCATCCTTCCCTGGGAAAAGGGCGGCTATCAGGGCATAGCCCGGAAGGAAGAGCACCATCGGAAGACCCATCACGGTACGTATGGGACTACTGCTGAGCGACGGAAGGAGTATAAACAGGTCCGTCAGCAGGACAAGTGCCATGACCAGTTTGAGGTCTGCAGGTATGAATGGTTTTGAGTTCATTTCCGTTTTACACCAGCCAGTTGGGCTCCTAAAATACTTCATATTGATACTAAAGTGTTGTTAATGGAGCTCAAACATTAAGAGTTTTATGCATTTGACAACATCTTATGTACTTTTAACAACATTTTGTTTTTTATTAGAAGTGAATAATAAAGCATTTTGCATAGACAGGAAGTTTTAAATAAACATGAATTTAATACAACAGATACTCAACTGATATATCTGAAAAGAGGGGTTGTTGTGAAACAACATACAATGCTACCATTCACTTACCCGGGTCACCCATTAAAACGGTGTGGCATATTCTTCTGTTCGATTCTGATCACACTACTGTTAGTATCCGCAGCAGGCGCTGTTACGGATGTCAACATATCACCGCAGGAACCTGTTGTCGGTGATAACATCATTGTCAGGGGTAACGGCACACCTAACAGTGAGCTGACCGCCTATACATCGTTCACTGTGGAAGTACCTGTAGAAGAAGGCTTTTATGAGTATGAGCTCGACAATATCAAAGTACCCGAAGGAACGGACACATTCTCTGTCGAAGCTGAGAAAGTGATCGATCTGAACATTACCGTGAAGAAATTCGGCATACCATACTCACGCTCTTCCAGTGCAGACGGTAATGGGTTTGCAAATATATCACAATCATATGTATTGCCGTTCACTTATAAGGTCGCTATTTCCGGACAGGCTCCGGGCACAGAAGATACCGTGAATCTGACCCTCAAAGGCATATCAAACATCGAGACTGATCAGGACGGATACTTTGAATGCTCCTATAAAACAAATACTGTACCTGCAGGCCTGTTCATTGTAGAGATAGAAGAACAGACCTTTGAAATAAAGCTCCTTGAGAAAAAGGCCGCAAAAGAAAAGAGGTCAGGTAAGACAGGTACTGAACTTGCAATTGTCCCGGCCACTCAGCCTTCCTCTGGTGCGGGTGATCAGGGAACAGACAATGAATCCGGACCTGAAGAGAATGAAACACAGTTTGAAGCGGCGCCTGATGACGTGTTGCCAGAAGAGACAGTCACAGGAACGATCGATACCCAGCCACAGCCGGGCATGTTCCAGAACATTATCAATTGGCTTAAGGGTCTTTTCAAATAGACCCTTTACATCTACATTTTTTGAATATCCTTCCGGGAAGATGTTCGGGTTTTCGGGTATTACAGCCCATAATTGGCATTGAAGCATTTGTACCGTTAAAATCACACATTGCGGTTAATATATTAAAACTCGTATTAAATTAGTATGGTACAAGCAAGTTTAGCATTTAACAG
>DANZ01000036.1:0-8308 GCA_002501695.1 Methanolobus sp. UBA474
TTAAAAAGGATTTATGTTTCTCCAGAAGTATAATCATCAGAAAGGAACAATAAATAAAAAGTAACTGCAGATATTTACTGCAGTTGATATGTAATGATAAAATTAAGATTGCGCTGCTTTTTCGCTCTCATTCTGCTTCTTCAGATAAGCCAGGGCTTCCTGGGTGCTGTCAAAGACAAGGACATCTTTTTTCTTGATCAGTTCCCTGAGCTCCTTATCCATATCGATCTTTCTCATTACCTCCGGCTGTATCGACGTGATGTAGACATTCTGTTTCCTCTTCTTACTTAAGTGGATGAAACTCTTTAAGCGCTCGAGCCCGGTTGTATCAATGAACGGGACATATCGCATGCGCAGTACGATGTGGGGTCTACTGATACTTATGTGCTCGTTGATCTTGCTCTCGAACACACTCATAGCACCGAAGAAGAAGGGTCCGTTGATCGTGTAGACCGACACGTTCTTCTCGAGATACGGGTCTGCAAAGATGGTTGCATTGATGCCTTTTGTCCTGTCGTAGTTCTCCATGGTATGGATATCGATAACGTTTGTCAGCCGTATGAAGAGCAGGATAATGGAAAGGAACATGCCCATCTGCACAGCGAAGACCAGGTCAGTGAACACTGTCAGCAGGAAGGTGGCAAGCAGCACGGCTGTATCCATCTTGCTGATATTCATTATGGTCTTGAACTCTGTCAGGTTGATCATCCTGACGGATACCAGTATCAGCACACCTGCAAGATATGCCTTGGGGATGAAAGCGGCTACCGGTCCGAAGAAAAGCAGTACTGTCAGCAGGATCAATGCGTGTATGACACCCGAAACCTGGGTCTTTGCACCCTCCCTTATATTGACAGCGCTCCTTGCGATAGCGGCTGTACAGGGAATGCCTGAGAAGAATGGCAGTATTACGTTCGCTATTCCCTGTCCCAGCAGTTCCCTGTTGCTGTCGTGCTTGGTGTTTGTCATACCGTCGCAGACCACCGCACAAAGAAGTGCCTCGATGGCACCCAGAAGAGCAATGGTAAGGGCTGCGGGCAGTACGGCCATGACAAGGTCGACATTCAGAGCTATCATATTAATGCGGGGAAGCTCCGTGGGGATCGTTCCGACAAGGGGTATTTCCATGTTGAGGCTATATGTCAGCAGCACTGCCAGGAATAGCGCTATTATGGAAGCGGGCAAACTGCTTAAGTATTTCAGCTTTGCCAGGAGCGCGGGCAGGCGCATCAGGAGCAGGATAGTTCCGATGCATATCAGCACCGCTGTGATGTCTATAATATCAAGCCTGGTGTATATCTCATAAGCAGTTTCCCATACACGCTCCCTCGCCGGAATGACCATGCCAAGAGCGTTGGGTATCTGCCCTATCAGTATTATCGCACCTATACCGCTGGTGAATCCCGAAATAACGGGCAGTGGTATGTACTTGACGACCTTTCCAAGTCTCAGAAGCCCGAAGAGTATCTGGAAAGCACCTGCCAGGAACCCTGCAAGCAACAATCCTTCAATCCCGAAACTATGTACTGTTGAAAGGATGATCACTGTCATGGCACCGGTGGGCCCGGTGATGGAATATCTCGAACCGCCCACAGAGGATGCAAGCATTCCCGCGATCACGGCTGTGTATAGCCCAAGGACAGGTTCGACACCCGAAGCCATAGCAAAGGCGATGGCGAGGGGAAGCGCTACGATGGCGGTAATGAAACCAGCCTTAAGATCGCTGGAAAACGATTCTTTAAAATATCGGGTAATTGTCTTTTTTGTTTGCATTATATCAAGCCGGCTGACCTGGGTCAAAATTAGACTGATAAAGCGCATTAGAGGAAACACCCTGTATATATAATTAACCTCAAATGGAAATGTTTTGATTCTATGAATGTTTATGTTCGTGATTAAAATGAAAGGAATGAGTATAATCAAAACTAAAATGAGTGATATTTTTAAACCCTGCTTGACGGGCACAGCATGTTGACCACACACGCCTCGCACCTGGGCTTGCGCGCTACACACACCTTCCTGCCGTGCAGTATCAGTGTCATGGAGAGAGCCTCCAGGTCTTCTCTTTTAGCGATGGCCATCAGGTCCTTCTCTATCTTCTCCGGGTCTTCGTACCGGGTGAATCCCAGGCGGCGGGAGAGGCGTTTAACGTGTGTGTCCACTGCAATACCTTCGATCTTACCGAAGGCTCTTGAGAGCACTATGTTGGCGGTCTTGCGGCCGACCCCGGGGAGCTTCAGCAGGCCTTCCATGGTATCGGGAACCCGGCCGCTGAACTCCGAGAGCATTATCTGTGCGCTGGAAATGATGTGTTTTGCTTTCTGGCGGTAGAAACCGGTGGAATATATCTCTTTTTCGAATTCCCGGATATTTGCAGTCGCGTAGTCCCCTATGGTGCGGTATTTCCTGAAAAGGGACTGTGTGACAACGTTCACCTGGCGGTCCGTACACTGGGCTGAGAGAATGGTAGCCACAAGCAGCTCCAGGGGATTGCTGAAATGCAGGGCCGGGGCAGCGCCGGGATATTCCTGTTTCAGGATCGCGAAAATGCGATCGAAGTTATCTGTGTTGTCCGATACTGTAGCCTGGAGTTCAGCGGTCATGTATGCATATACTAAATACTTGTTCTTATGAGTTTTTCGAAACCCGTTCGTTTCCACTCGAACATATAATAATTACTCAATAATATAAATATGTGAATAAAATATGCACTAGTAAAAGGTGTCCTAAAAAGCAGTAAAGAAGAGCAGGCCGTTCAGAGGCCGAACTCTTCAATGTTCTTGTCAGCGATAGCCTGTATCTTTGCGATCTCTTCCGCTCCGCCTTCCATGGTGAAGAGGTGCTTGAAACGGCGCTGCATTTTGAGGTATTCATCAACAGGCCTCTTATTATTGCCTATCTTGCGTACCTTGGTGACCTTTCCATCCTCAACTTCGTATAGTGGCCACAGACCTGTCTGCACAGCCATCCTTGCAACTTCAACGGTCTTGGAGGTATCGAATCCCCAGCCGGTGGTGCATGGCGCATGGCAGTGTATGTATGTCGGGCCCTCGATCTCGGTGGCTTTCTTTACCTTGGCGATCATGTCCTTGGGGTATGCAAGGGACGTAGTGGCAACATAGGGTGAACCGTGTGCAACCATGATCGCAGGCATGTTCTTCTTGAGCCTTGGGTTTCCCAATGAAACCTTGCCTGCAGGACTTGTAGTCGTGGAAGCGCCATAAGGGGTACCTGCACTTCTCTGCACACCGGTGTTCATATAAGCCTCATTATCAATGCACACATAGGTAAAGTTGTGGCCTCTCTCAAAGGCACCGGACAGGGCCTGCAACCCTATATCCATAGTGGCACCGTCGCCGCCCATTGCAATTATCTTCGGGCCCTGCTTTCCAAGGGCTTTGAGTGCAGCCTCTATTCCAGAGGCAACAGCGCTTGCGTTCTCGAAAAGTGAGTGTATCCAGGGGACATCCCAGGAACTCTCAGGGTAAGGAGTGGTCATAACTTCAAGACATCCGGTAGGGCTTACTACAATACAGTCCTCTCCGGCGCCCATCAGGGTAAACTTTGCAGCCATTGCATCACAGCAGCCTGCACATCCCCTGTGTCCCGGGGCTAACAGTGATATTGATTTCATATCAGTTCCTCCTTCAGATCAGTGAATTGGCTCTCTGTCCTGATGCCTGACCTCATTACTTCCTCTGCGTCAGCTATGATCTTCTCAATAGTGCTCATCGGTATGTCACGTCCGCCGTGTCCTATCATATAGCCTATTACAGGGACATCGATATCAGTGTTGTAGAGAACGGACTTTGTTTCAATGAACAGAGCGCCTGCGTTCATGCCAAGTGAGATGTTCTTGTCAAGGACAACAACGACCTTTGCATCCCGGACGACATTCATAATAGCTTGTGCCGGGAAAGGCCTGAATGCCCTGACCTTCAGCAGTCCTACCTTGACGTTCTTCTCCCTGAGGCGGTCAATGACATCCTTGATGGTTCCTACAATGGAGCCCATCGCCATGATGATGATATCTGCATCCTCGGTCCTGTATTCATCTATAAGTCCTCCGAAATGCCTGCCGTACATGTCGTAAAACTCGCTGGCGACGTCCTCTATCTTTTTCAGGGCATTCTGCATGGCCTGTTCCTGCTGGTACCTGAACTCAGTATAGAAGTTCGGGTCCGCGAATGCACCGAATGTCATGGGATTCTTAGGGTCAAGTATACGGTCCGGCCTGAAAGGCGGCAGGAACTCGTCAGTGATATCCTGTTCAAGGAGCACCAGAGGCTCGTAGACATGTGAAAGGATGAAACCGTCCATACATGTCATGCTGGGCATCATGATATCTTTGTCCTCGGATATCTTGAAAGCCTGTGCTGTCATATCGGAGATCTCCTGGATGTTCTCGGCGTAGAGCTGTATCCAGCCTGTGTCCCTCTGGGATATCGAGTCCTGCTGATCGTTCCAGATGTTGATCGGGGCGCTAACGGCCCTGTTGGCAACCGTCATGACTATCGGCATCCTCATACCTGCCACGTTGAACAGGACCTCGTGCATAAGCTCCAGTCCCTGGGACGTTGTGGCTGAATAGGATCTTGCACCGACCGCTGATGAACCGACAAGTGCTGAAAGTGCTGAGAATTCCGACTCCACATTGATATACTCGCAGTTTTGTATCTCGCCGTCTGCCATGAACTGGGAGAGATCCTCCACGATATGTGTCTGCGGGGTGATAGGATATGCTGATATCACATTTGGCCTGCAGGTCTTGACGGCGTGTGCAACAGCATAGGACCCTTCCACGACGACCATCTTCTGCTTATCCATCTTCATATCATACGCCATTATTTTTCCTCCAGGACCATTGTAATAGCACTCTTTGGACATTCGTTAGCACATATGCCGCATCCCTTGCAGTAATTATAGTCGAACTCAAAATAGCCGTCTCCCTTAGGTCTCACTGAACTGTCAGGGCAGAGCAACTCGCATAACTTGCATTTTATGCATTTGTCGTAATCGTAGACAGGCTTGAAGGTCCTCCATCCGCCGGTCTTGTTGACCCTGCTGGTACCTGCCTCGCAAATGGCTCCGGGAACTATCTTCAATTCTGTCCCTCCATCATCTCGTATGCTTTCATAATAGCCTCGGCGTTCCTCTCTCCGATCTTACCCGGAAATCTTTCCCTGACCGCTTCCATAATGGATTCCGGTTTTATCTCACCTGTGGCGCCGGCGAAAGCTCCAAGCAGCACAGTGTTGACGATCGGCATCCCAATGACATCGAGCGCGATCTTTGTAGCGTTCACGGTCATTATCCTTGCCTTTGTATCAATCTTAAATGTTTCCGGATCGAACTCACTGTTGATAATAAGGATCCCGTCATCCTTCAGGCCGCTGGCCACATCGACAGACTCCAGTAATGTCGGGTCTTGCACGATCACGTAATCGGGTTTGTATATCTGGCTTCTCAACCGTATTGGAATATCGCTTATCCTGGTGAAAGCCTGGACAGGTGCTCCCCTTCTTTCCACTCCGAAAGCCGGGAAAGCCTGGCTGAACTTGCTATCCGCAAAAGCAGCAACAGCCAGAAGCTCAGCAGCTGTGACCGAACCCTGACCTCCCCGGCCGTGTATTCTTATTTCTTTCATTGTAGAACTCTCCATAGGTAGTATAGTAGTAAATGGTGATATAGCAAGGGCAATTTTTGACAGGGTGCGTTATCAAGGTGCTGCACAATAGCCTGTTTTCACATACGTGGCTTACTGCACCTCTTTTTTCTCATCCGCCTTCAAATGCCATGTTTAATTGTGTAGAATCGATTAATGGCTATTTAGTCTTTCGGTAATTTACGCTGTGAAGTTAATTAAAATTACTTTTATTTAACAAAATCATTAAATAAAGCCGGCATGATATCACAATGCGTCGCGATACATTCCCCTGGCGCATTCTATGATCCCTTCAATGTCCTTTGCATCTGCGATTCCCGTCCTTATGTATTTACCTCCCGGGATACCTTTCGTGAACCATTGCGCATGGGATCTCAGATTCACCTTATGTGTCAGGCCATGCTCCTGAAGCAGCCTGAGATATTTCTCAAGGTCTCTGACCCTCTGGCAGCATTCATTATATTCCAGCAGCTCCCCTGTTTTAAGGTAGTGCGAGATCCTCCTGAAGAGAAAGGGGTTCCCCATTGCCGCTCTTCCTATCATTATCCCGTCACATCCGGTATATTCCAGAGTATCCCTTGCAGATATCTCATCAATGATATCACCGTTGGCGATAACAGGTATGGATACTTCACATTTGATCCTCTTTGCATATTCATGCATGGCCTTTCCGGAATAGTGTTGCTGCTGTGTTCTGCCGTGAACAGTTATTGCGCATGCACCCGCAGTTTCGATAAGTCCTGCTATTTGCACTGTCTTTTCCATGTCCTCAAGCACGCGTATCTTTGCAGTCACAGGCGCTGAGACAGTTTCGCAGAGTTCCTTTGTTATACGATAGATAAGGTCGGGTGACCGCAGCAGGGCTGATCCGGACCCGTCTTTGGTCAGCAGGTTTGAGGGGCAGCCGAAGTTGATGTCTATTATATCGGGGTTATAGGTTTCCTCTATCTTCAGGGCTGCTCTGGACATGATCCCGGGAGAATTGCCGAATATCTGTATCCCAAAAGGCCTCTCATCCTTGAAGCTTAAACCCCTCTCGAAGGCCTTTGCACTCTCATAGACGATAGCGTCAGAGCTTATCATTTCCGAGTAGGTCATGGATGCGCCGTAGTTCCTGCACATAAGGCGAAAAGGAATGTTTGTAACATCTGCCATGGGGGCAAGGAATATATTTCCGGGGAAGTGCACTTTTTCTATCTTCATGCGTTCCTGTTTTGTCCATTGTTTGTTTATAGTGATGTCACTCGTAACAGTATCCCGGCAAGAGAACAGAGTACTATACGATCGCTGTATCGAAGGGGATACTAATATATAAGTAGAATGTATGGGAAAAGACCTATACAACAGGATATCGGAAATTCTTTTGCAAACGATGATCTAAAATTATGACAGGTTGATAAATGACGAAGATCTTAGCTTTTGTAGGTATGCCGGCTTCAGGAAAGTCAGAGGCATCTTCTGTATTGCGCAGCAGAGGCATCACCGTGATAAATATGGGCGATGTCATCCGGGAGGAAGTGGTGCGCAGGGGTCTGGAGCCCACGGATATGAATACAGGCGGTATAGGCACCGAGTTGCGTGAAAAAGAAGGCAGGGACGCGGTAGCCAGGCGCTGTGTCCCGAAGATCATGGCTGCAGGTAAGGAGCTCATTGCCATAGATGGTGTCAGGAGTGTACCTGAGGTCGAATGTTTCAAAAAGGCCTTCGGAAATGATTTCACACTGGTTTCCATCGATTCTGACCTTGAAACGCGCTTCATGCGGGTGAAAGCACGCGGCAGGAGCGATGACATGCAAGACATCACTGCCCTGAAGGTAAGGGACGAGCGCGAGCTTGGCTGGGGCATGGGAGAGGCCATGAAAAGAGCTGACGTGGTGATCACCAATAACGCTACCCTGGAAGAGTTCAGGGAAAAGATCACAGCACTGGTGGAATAGTTATGATAAAGGTAATGGTTTCAGTAAGGGTCAACCCTACCGAAGACAGGGGAACGGTGCATGCAGCGATAAGTAAAATATTCCCCGGGAATGAGCCCGTATTTGAGGAACTCTCCAAGTACAGCGGCACTTTTTCAATTGAAGGTGATATTAATTCTCTTGAGAATATCCACTACCTGATAAGGCAGGAGCAGATAATCGACACGGCACGCACCCAGTTGTCCAAGAGCGTATCGAGGGATGGGATGTCGACATTCTTTATTCTCAGTAAGCAGGTAGCTACCGTTGGATGCGTGAACTTTCCTGCACAGGAGGAGCCCCTGGGCTCAATAGAAATAAGTATCAGGGCCGATTCGCCGGAAGAGCTTCTCAGGTTCTTTGACTGGCTGACACCACCTACAGAGGAAGGCATACCGGATTTTGAGAATGATATCACGAGTGTTTGAGGATGTTTGCTGATGAAGATAAGGAACCTGAGCTTTTCCACCCGCGAGGTTGTCGGTCCGCCTTTTAAGTGGGTATATGAGCTTGAGGATATAGGCTACTCCGGCTGGGAGATGGTCCAGGAAGGCTCACAGTGCCTGACGCCTGAGAATCTGGGACACGTCCGGGATATCCTGGAGACCACAGGCCTGAAACTGAGCGTTCACCTGCCTTTTTCCGATATGAACCTTGCAAGCCTGAACCCAGGCATACTGGCTGAGAT
>DANZ01000036.1:8340-8788 GCA_002501695.1 Methanolobus sp. UBA474
TACGGTGCAAGGCTGCCTCACAGATGTTTGCAGACAAGCATATCTTCCATGCAGGCCCTGTGCGACTTTGCTGAAGATCTGGATATCCTTATTGCGATCGAGAATATGCCCAACATACCCAAGATATTTGGCACATATCCCGATGAGATGCTGGATATACTGGGCCGGGTGGACAGGAAGAACGCAGGCATGACCCTTGATATGGGGCACGCCAATACGATGGGTCTGGTAGACGAGTTCCTTGAAAAGTGCCTGGATAAGGTAAGTCACATGCACATTCATGACAACCATGGCGCCCGCGACGAGCATCTCCCGCTTGGACAGGGAAGTATCGACTGGAAAAAGGTCATGGGAAAGCTCACAGGTTACAAAGGGCTGATGGTCACTGAGATGAGCAGCGTTGAGGAAGGCGCACAGTGCCTGGAATTCCTCAGAAACCTATGAAAAA
>DANZ01000017.1 GCA_002501695.1 Methanolobus sp. UBA474
TCTTTGATCTCAAGCACATAGCCTTCTTCAAGTATGAGAGACTGGCCTGTATAAACTGACCTTTTTTCATCCTCATCTATGAGAACTTTGGAAAGCAGGCCATCAGAAAGGATGTCCACGCTGNNCAAAGTATTTCTCAGCCATGAAACCGATGACACTGAAATTATTCCAGTCTGCGTGTTCGAAGGATACATGCTTGGGAGTGCTGGTGTAGACCAGTTTGCCACTCGGTATGCTCCTGTCATTGATCTCTTCAAGTTCAAGTGTCTCGGTCTGGATACCTTCATCAATATCGTAATAGAAGCCTTCGAAATTGAGGGGGGTCCATGTGAGCAGGTCAGCACCTTCTACCACAGTGCCGCGAAGTTCGTATGTACCTGGGGAGGACATGTCCACAAACGGTGCAAAGCGCAATGTGTCCGAATCATCGGCAACTATGAAACTGATCTTGCCCATGAGCTCGATGGTCTTNNCCTTTAGAGAGGGAGATAGAGTCATCGTTCGTCATCTCGATGTGATCCTCACTAAAGCCTGTGATCTCCATCTTGCCGTAACTGTCACCATCCTCCAATGCCAGGTATTCCTCGGATATCTGGAAGATACCCTGAATTGTGACGGCATTTGATTCGGTACCGCTGAATATGGAAGTGAAGTGGACCGCAACTATCGGGACATCGTCTGTGTCGCCAAGGTCTGCTACATAGATGTAGTCTCCGCTTCCGTCAATGATAGATTCGTCAAGCTCGTCCCCATCCTTTGTAAGGGTCACCAGGACCTTATCGCCGCTCTTGTCAACCTGAACGATGTTAAGCTTGTATCCGTCCTCAAGATCAAGGGATGATCCGGAATACACGGATTTCTTGTCGTCATCGTCTATCAGCACCTTTGAGAGCTGCCCGGATGAGATCATGCTGACGGAACTGACACCATCGATGCCTGTTGCNNCAAAGTACTTCTCGGCCATGAAGCCGATAACCTGGTACTTGCCCCAGTCAGAATGCTCGAAGTTACTTTCAACCGGCTCTGTCCTGTAAACAATGTCACCATCGTCTATAGTCCTCCCGATATCAGTGATCGTCATTGTCTCCGAGCTGAAACCGGACTCCAGATCATAGAAGAAACCGGAGAAGCTCTTTGCGTCCCATGTATATTCCGTTGACTGACCTGCGTCCTCATCCCAGATGCGGTCGCCTGTAAAGTAGGTCTTGGGGCGTATTGTGAAAGTCGCAGAAGTAGTACTTACGGGATTGGCTCCATCGGACATTAAGAAAGCATATGTATGGTCCCCTTGTGCAAGCGTAGTACTATATGTGTACTCTATTCCATCGGTTGCAGTTGTATCTGCGCTGTCGACCTTGGACATCGTGGTGTTGACACCATCTATCCGTACATAACTGTATGTCGGCAAATCGTTTTCGGAGTCCGTATAGGTAACATTGAAGTAGATCGTTCCGCCGATAACCAGACCATTAGCGCCTGTTACAGAAGCATCGGTGAGGGTTGGTGCATGGTCTGAGACATCCACATCAAAGGTGCCTGCTCCCACCGGGCCGGTTACATTTGAGCCAATACTTGCTGCAAAACTATATGAGTGAGTGCCAATGGAGAAGCCGGACATGCTGTAAGTATAAGCCTTCCCGTCGGATGTCGTGCTGTCAGACGGGTCAACAGCGGTCATATCGTAAGGAGTGCCATCGACGGTGACCCTTACATAATCCACAGTTTGATTATCTGCAGCAGTTAAAGTTGCGTTGAAGTAGAACGTTGTTGAAGGAGCGCCGCTGCCGGAAGAGATCGAACCTGAAAGGGATGATTCAGAGTTCACTGAAAAAGTACTCTCAGCTACGGGAGTAGCAGCCGCTGTACCATCTGATGCAGTGAAACCATATGTATGAGAACCAGTTGTCAGATTAGTTTTAGAAAAGGTGTAGCCTTTCCCATCGGCAGTATTTAAGTCTGCAGCATTGACCGCTGTCATCGCCTGATTAATGCCATCAATTGTTACATTCACATAACTTGCACTGTTGTTATCGGCATCCGTATAGGTCACGGTGAATATAAATTCAGTTGCAGATGAGCCGCTATTTGGAGCTACAGCGGGTGAAGACAGCACCGGGGCGCTGTTTGTAACTGCAAAAGGTGCTCCAGCCACGCTTACCTGACCGTTAGCATTGCTTGCGGAGAAAGCATAATTATGAACGGGATTGATAGCGAAGCCTGACTTTTCGAACCGGTAAGATTTCCCATCGGTAGTGTTAACATCAGCAGGATCGACCTGTGTCATAGTGTATGGAACAGAATCTATAGTCACATTAACAAAGTTAGCACTCAGATTAGCAGGTTCGGTGTATGTGACCGTAAAAACAAAATTTGTAGCCGTAGTGCCGCTGGAAGGTGTGACCCCTCCCGCAGAAAGAGATGGTGCTGCCATTGCACCACCAGTGAACATTAGCAATATTAATCCAAACAGAAATAATCGAATGTTTTTATTCATTTTTAAACCGTCCTTTTTTCCATCATCTTGTAATTGAATCTTGTATGAATCTAATTTCCTAATTGTAGATAACCTTTTCTATTAATCGACAGGTTTGTCCCGTCGTCCCGTTCAATGCGCATACCAGCTGATTGTTCAACTACTTCACCGATTATACTTAAATTAAATGTTGTAAATAGTTGGTTCAGTATTTCAGGAGAGGCGGTGAAGAGTAACTCGAAGTCGCCGCCTGTATAAAGTGCAAGATCCATGATCTCCTGAGGATCAGAAGACACATGTTCCCTTACATCGGCGTGCACCGGCAACAGGGATTCATATATACGGAATCCTACCTGGTTCAGGTCAGCAAGGTCGTGGAGGGACAATGCCAGGCCATCGCTCGTATCCATCATGGAAGTCACAAAACCAGAGCCTGCGAGCTCTCTTGCTTCATAGACACGGGGAAATGGCTCAAGAAGTGCCTTCAGCAGCCTGTCCGGCACAGGTATGTTGTTCTCAATTGCATGCAGTGCAGCCCCGGCAGAGCCAGCAAAACCCGTCACGCACACTTTATCCCCTACTCTGGCCCCCTTCCTGGTGAGCAGTTCCTCTTTCCGGACCATCCCAAGAGCAGTACCGGTGATCGTGAGCTCGTCGTGGGTATCGATATCACCGCCGATCACAGAGGTACCGCACATCTTTGCACAGTCTGCCATCCCGCGTGCTATATCTTCGACAAGTGACACATCCGTATCCCGTGGGAGACCGATGGCCGAGAGAAAGCCCACAGGACTTGCGCCCATGGATGCGATATCACTGAAATTGACCGCAGCAGACATCCATCCGATCTGCCATCCGGTCATCTGCATAGGAAAGTCTGTTTTTCTGTGCAGCATGTCAGTTGTCACTACGAGATATTCATCCCCCGGCATCTCAAGCACAGCACAGTCATCATGACCAGGGCCGACGATAACATAAGCATTGCTGCCCCCTCTGAATATCTTTGTCAGAAGGCCGATGAGAGGGCGCTCACCAACTTTCGAGACAGGTATGGATTTCATGATCTCACATTCGACTTAAGGATCAACATTACGCATTTATATGTATATAGAAAGATTTTATTTAAAATGATTGGAGGATAAGAAAAGAGGTAAAATGGACATTCAATGCCCTCCCGCTTTTCATGTTATCTTCATCACCTGCGCACCATGCGCCTTACTCCGATAAGGATACCTCCAAAGACTGCCAGCAAAATGACTATCGGCATGAGATAGCCTGTAAGTATTATCAGAGCATTGACCATTGATATGAAGCCCCTGGCAGACTCAGTGAATGCATCTTTAAGTCCCCATGAGTATGCCACGCGGTCTGGTTCTGTAAGACGGACATTGATAGTTGAAAGCTCGACCCTGTCATTCAAGTAGGTAAGGCGTCCTGTAAGGCTGTCTATCTCCCCGCGGACACGCTCGATCTCTTTCTCGACACTGAGCACCTCTTCGACCGTAACGCTCATGTTGAGAACATCGAACAGACGTTTTTCCTGACGCTCGAGATTTTCAAGGCGGGCAGTGAGATCTATATACTCCTCAGTGACATCCTGGCCTGTCACACTTCTGGAAGTGACCTCCCCGAGTTTCGCTATATCGTCCATGAACTGCGGGTGCTGTGCTTCAGGCACCCTTACAGTGATATATCCATCTTTCCATGTGCCGGAATCATAAGTATGGGCATATACAGACGAGCCGGAAACATAACCTCCTGAAGCTCTTGCAGCTTCGGATATCTGTCCGATGGCGGCAGGTACATCATCCACTTCAAGCGACATCTCGGCTGTTGTAATGGTCTTCCGGTCAACGGAAGCTGTGCCCGCCCCGCCGGAGGAGGTCTGCCGGACAGCTTCATCTGCAACTGAGTCATATTCCGGAGCCGTCTTTTCATTGGTAATATAGGACAAAGGACCGGCATCTTTATCCGCACTCATGCATCCGCTGATAAGCACGACAAGGGACACGAGCAGCAATGCGGATAGAAGGTATGTTTTTTTCATTCGAGGATACTCCTTTTAGTATGTTGAATGATTGCATCACACCTATAAAATAATTGTTTAAACTTCAAACCGGTTCGAAGTTAACTTTCTCGTTGCCACGTTCCCTAGTCCTTATCCATATATTGCCGAGTGACTCGTGAGCATATGCGGCAAGCCCAAGCATCTCCTCCCTGCTGAAAGGCTTGATATCCCTCATGCTTTCAAGCATCGCCTTCTCCGCAAGTCCCTGCTGGATCACGTAAGGAACGTTCCGGTCACCCGTGAGCGAGAAAATTGAAGCGGCTATCTTCCGGACATCGTGCTCATCTCCCATGAAACCCCTGAATACCGTGGTCCTCAGCTCCAGCTCCACGCCGTTTCTGATGACAAGCAATACGGAATCTGAGATATTCCGGATGGCATCCTGCGGGTCCGCCCGTATTTCCTGTGAAGTACCCCAGCCAATAATCCCGGCATATGAGCCAGCATCGTCCAGGGGAGCCTTGATGTCGATAAAGACCTTATCGACCAGCTTTTCTTCTGCCAGTTCTTCAAGGGCCAGCGGATAAAAACCGTTGGTATGTATTCCCACAAGCAGCCCGTTCTTTTTTGCAAACCTGGCCAGATGCATGACCGCTTGCTTCTGCATGAGAGGCTCACCTCCCGAGATGACCACGCTGCTGACAAAGAGCTTTGATTTCCTTATAGCTGCCTCAAGTACTGAAATGTCCGTGAGGCCGGGACTGCTCAAAATTTCGTAGTTATGGCAATAGGGACACCTGAAGGGGCAATTCCTTAAAAAGAGCACGACTGACACGTGACCGTGCCAGTCCACAGTAGAGATAGGAACACAACTACCGTAATTTACTTTCATGCTGATCAGATCATATCACTTGAATTGTAACGCATCCTGTCGGCAAGCTCCTGTTTCTTGGCAGCGTTCCAGCCATTGACAGCCTGCACATAGCCGGTTACCCTTGAGACCTGCTCGACATCGCTGGAGCCGCAGTTCTCACAGCATTCCTTCAGTCCGGACATGATGTGGAAATCGTTGAGACACACGGTCATATCCTTGGTGAAGGCGAAGTATCCGATCTGGGTGTTCTTCGCGAGGTTCATCGCGAACTCCTTAAGCCCTTTTGCGTCCGGCGCCCCCTCACCCATCCATATATGGCAGATGTTGCCACCATCAACAATGGGGAAGAACACATGCTCTATGTTTATCCTGTCGATCAGGGATATACGGGCGCCGGGAGGAACATGGGTGCCGTTGGTATAGTAGACAGGCAGGTCATGGGTCCTTTTAATATTTGCAAGGGCAGCCTCTTTGTCACCCTTGACAACCTGCAGCACAGCATCCCTGTACTCATCATGCAGCATGTCGGATACTGCAAATCTCTGGCACGTGGTTTCCGCAGGGGTGCGTGCAAGTGCGATCTCCATGCCGTGCCTGCGGCTAAGCTCCTTGCCGTACATCTCCATCTCGGTCATTGCCCTGATAGCGAACCTGAAAGCTTCCTTTGACTCATGTATCTGAGAACCTACATGATACTGCACCATCTCATTGATCCCTATCACGCCTATTGTGTAGACGAGTGAATCGATATCAACGGCTATCGAACCTTTCTCACCGGTGACGGGGTCCTTTGGCCTCTGGGTCGCAAAGGGCATCCTGTTGTTAACGATGATACTCTCCATCCAGTTGCGCTTTGTCCTGAACAGCTTGATGCTCTGGTCCATGAGATTCCTCAGGTCTGCGAACAGTGCCTCATCATTCCCTTTAGCCCTGTAGGCTGCCCTTGGGCAGTTAAGGGACACTACCTGCCATGAGCCCATTGAGAAATGCTTTCCGTCCTTGAAAATGAGCTTGTCGTCAAAGCTGTCGTCCGCATCAGCGTTTGCAGAGAACTGGTAAGCACAACACTGGTAGCAGGATATGCCCTCACCTGAGCCTCTGTACTCCGGCAGCTGATTATCAAAGTAAGGCGTACCAAACTTTGCGGCCAGCTCGAAGGTCATGTCATAGAGCTCTTCATAGGAAGGAAGGTCGGGATGGGACCTGTTGAAGAACTCATCCTCTTCCATGAAATCAGGCTCAATGGATATCTCCGGTTTCGGGAAGTTGAAAGGCTTGCCCCAGTTGTCGCCTTCTATCATCACATCCATAAGAGCCTTGAAAGACAGGCGCACTTCGCGTTCGAACTCACTGTATGTACGCTTCTGGGTCCCATTGGTGCCGTCATGTACCCTGCCCTTGTAGACCGCAGGCTTGTCCTTCCAGAGCTTTGGCACTCCCGGGGACAGCTGGACAGAAGAGAACACGACCTGCCCTCCACGGGCGACCATCATCTGGGTCATCTNNGTCATCTCGTACACGAACATCTGCATGAGCTGTTTTATCTCTATGTAGCCTTTGCTTTCAAAGTAAGGAGCAAGGAAGGTAAGGAAATTGTAAAAGCCCTGTCCACCCGCAAAGTTGGTCTGGGCGCTTCCCAGAGCTTTCACGGCGTGCAATATGGCTACTTCCGCCTTCATGGCCGGGCCTGCAACACTGGCCTTTGCGCCTGAGCCGTCAGGCATGAGCCCATAGTAGAAGAAATACCTGAGATCCCAGTCCTGGCAGAATGCACGGGTGCCGAGGTACTCGAGGTCATGGATATGAATATCACCGTCCAGGTGCAGGTCTGCTGTCTTTGGCGGGAGCAGGAGCAGATACTGTTCCTTGGAGATCTTATCTGCCTTTTTCTTGTGGGAAGTTTCGGCGTTCTCCTGGAGGTTAGCGTTGTCCTTTGCCTCAAAACCGCTGCCAAGGTCTATCTCGCACGCATCATATACTGGAGTACCCACCCTGGTAGAAATGTTCCTCCATTCGATATGGCCTTTCTCAAGAAGCACGATGTTGACGATCTCCCTGATAAGAGGACCGGAAAGGAACTTGAGGTCAAGGCTCCTGACACGGCGCTCGACCTCTTTTGAGATCTCCTGAGCCTCTTCTCTTTCTATACCGGGCTTTCCGTGGAACCTTTCGGATAGCTTCGTCTCTTTCAGCAACTGATTGATAATGATATTGCGGTCCCACTCGACCATATGCCCTGCTGTGGTGCGCACTTTTGGCAGTATGGATATAGTGTGACCATCAAGCGTTCTCTGGATCGCAGGTGGCTTACTGGTCTGTATCATGTTTATCGGCATCTCTCTCTTTTCCCCGGAATGGACCTGTGCATCGCAGGCCTGATCGGCCTGTTCATACTCAGTTTCCCTGGCAGCTGTTTTAGTAATAGTAGTGCATCCTTCCATCTTCCCACCTCACCGTGACATCAAAGCAGATCGCTCAAAGCTTCCATGTTCACATCAGGACCCTTGAAGAGGTCTTTATGGGTTAAAAATTCATCGTTGATCTGGAGGACCGGAGCGGTCATGGTGAAAACTCCGTTGAACTTCAGTTCTGTGAGCGCTTCTGGAGTAGACATGTCCGCAGTCCTGAAAGGGATACCTTTCGACTCCAATACCTTCTTCAGTTGTTCACATTTGGGGCATGTTTTTGTTGTATATATAATTACGTCAGCCATTATCTCGCGTCCCTTCGATGATATAAATAAATTATTATATTATTCGCTCCGGAGAGGAACTACAATGCCAGCTGAAAAAAATATGACTCAGTTGGCATTGTATTTTGACTTATCCTTTTCACCGTGAGGTATATTATAAAATGACGTCCAGCTTAATAATGCTTTTTCAGACTTCATCTGGTAACAGAAAACCCGGCTATGATAACAAAAGAGATCCCAATGGTGGCAGAATAGATAACATATTCAGAACAATATATATCAATATTGGTAAATAATATTAAACAGACGTGATTACATATTTGGATACAAAGATTTTTGCCAAAGCATGTTATATTAGGAGTTCCATTTAATCAATAATCTCAGCAAGGAGTGTAAAAGATAACCAAGCAACTATCATCCGGCAGCCAGTCCATAGATGAACTCCTGGAAGGGGGGTTTGAGACAGGCATTGTGACGCAGATATTCGGAGAAGCCGGAAGCGGTAAGACCAATCTGTGCATGCAGCTTGCTGTGGAGTGCGTGAAGAACGGGAAAAAGGTCATATACATAGATACTGAGGCCATCTCCCCCCTGCGGTTCAAGCAGATAGCCGGGGAGAACGCAAAGGAAATAGCCCGGGAGATACTTATCTTCGAGCCGACCAGTTTCGAGGAGCAATATACTGCAGTCAAAGAGATAGAGAAACTGATCTCAGACAGGATAGGACTGATTGTAGTTGACTCCGCAACCGCTTTTTACCGCTTCGAGCTCGACCAGGAAGAATCCAGCATCCGCTCCAGAAGAGAACTTGCAAATCAGATAGGCTTCCTGCACGGGATCGCTCGCAAGTACAAGCTTGCAGTTGTCATAACCAACCAGGTCTATAGCGACATGGCGACAGGCACGCTCAAACCTATCGGCGGCAGCGGGATAGAACATATCTCCAAGACCATCATCCAGCTGGAGAAAACAGGTGAGGGTACAAGGCGGGCGAAACTGTGGAAGCACCGCTCACTTCCTGAAGGCAGGGCACGCGACTTCAGGATCACCCATGAAGGCATAAGGTAACGTTCTCTGTTATTTATATTCGTGCAATTGTTATGAAACCCGTATGTCCGACCCTTGCAGTTGCCGGACGGGTGCCCCTGTCCGAGAAGGATATCTCACGCTCTGAGAATTCCATTGTCCTTACATCATAGAAGTTAGCGGCGCCTATTGCCTCACGGATATCTTTTGTCTGTTCGAAAAAGGGAGAGTACGTAACCAGGAACCCCCCGGGGCTGAGCACTTTCCGGACGTGGGGAATCACATGTCCTGAATCCTGGGTATCCAGGGTAACCACGTCAAAACTCTCGTTCAGGGAAGGTATTTCCTCTACAATGTTCCCGCAGCGCACCTCCACATTATCAAGCCCTGCGCTGAGCACGTTCTGCCGGGCGATCTGCGCGAAATCCTCACGTATCTCATAACTGAGCACGCGCCTTGCGATCGAACCCAGATACATGGCAAGCA
>DANZ01000126.1 GCA_002501695.1 Methanolobus sp. UBA474
ATGCCTCCCGAGCCCCCGTGTATCAGGATCTTCTGCCCTTTGTGTAATTCCATTTTATTGTAAAGGACATCCAATGCGCTCACACCTGTAAGAGGCAGCGCGGCAGCCTCCGGATAGCTTGCCTTTTCGGGTTTAATGGCTATCAGTTTCTCACCTGCCAACACGAACTCAGCAAAGGCACCCGAACCTCCTGACAGTATAAGGCCGCTGCCATATACATGGTCACCTTTATTATACAGGCTTACACCTTCACCGACATCGATCACCGTACCGGAGAAATCACCCCCAAGCGTTATCGGGAAACTGAATTTGCTCGTCGCGCTCACATATCCTTCACGTATTTTCCAGTCAAATGGATTTACACCTGCTGCATGCACCTTCACAAGAACCTTTCCCGATTCTAGCTCGGGAGTATTGACGTTGCGGTTTATCGCAACAACATCAGTTCCATACTCGTTTATCTGGGCAGCTTTCATGATCACTCCTCCACTCCTAAGGACAGTATGATATTAACATATCGCTAATATATGATAACTTAGGAAAATAAGCTATTGAAGCTTATATCTTTTTATCCTTATCCGGATATACTGCCATAGCATGCTTTGTTCTTCCAATGATCTCAATAAAAAACTCCGTTTCCCTTTTAACATCATCACTGCAGACTATCGCTGAAATTGCGACCAGGCTGTCGGCGCCGCCCCGGACAACACTCACACAGTTCTCCTTGTTTATTCCGCCTATAGTGACTATGGGAATAACCAGGGCGTCCTTCACTTCCCTTATCCGCTCCGGACCGATGCCCTCCCCCGCATCCTTTTTGGTGGAAGTGCAAAAAATGGGACTGAGGCCTACGTAGTCAGCACCCTCACGCTCGGCTTTGAGGGCCTCTCTTAGGTCGTGGACAGTAAGGCCGATTATCTTATCATTGCCAAGAAGCTGCCTTGCAAGTGCTATTGGCATATCTTCCTGGCCGATATGCACACCGTCGGCATCTACAGCCATGGCAACGTCTATGCGGTCGTTGACAAGGAAGATGGCTTTGTCCCTGCATATATCCCTTATGAGGAATGCTTCCTCTACCATCTGCTTTGTACCCCTGTTTTTCTCCCGGTACTGGACGATCCTGCATCCCGCCTCGACCGCATTGCGTACGTCAGACAGGGTCCCTTTCTTCGAGAGACGGGAATCTGTGACAAGATACAGATCTATCTCTCCAAGCAGCTTCTTTTTGTCCATGAAAGTATCTCCTGCTCGTTATAAGCCCCTGCCTGTGCGTGATCACATTCCCGAAGTTCAGAGCTATTCAAAATCCATCATGGGTTCCACTTTCTCGTCCGAAAGGTGGTATACTTCGTCATACAGGTGCATCTTGAAGCTTCCGGGGCCGCCGGACTTCCCTGCAGCCAGCTCTCCGGCAACACCAAAATAACATAAGGCATCCTTTGCAGCATCACAGTGATCACTGTTGACGGCAGCAAAAGAAGCTATTATCGATGCAGCCATGCATCCGGTCCCGACGATGGACCCCATCTGATCATGGCCATTCCTCACGACAAATGTCCTTTTGCCATCGCTTATTATGTCCTCTTTCCCTGTCATCACAACGGTACATGATCTTGAGCCTGCAAGCGTCCTGGCGACCTGCCTGGGATCAGCAGCTATGGAAGTCGCTTCGACGCCCTTTGTCTGCGCATGCTCTCCTGCAAGCTTTGCCACTTCGGAATAATTGCCCTTGATAATGTCAACACGAACGGAATTCAGGATCTTTGCAGCCATATCATCCCTGAATTTCGTGGCGCCGACACCCACTGCATCGAGCACTACGGGTATACCCTTCCTGTTTGCCGCAGTTGCCGAGATGATCATGCAGTCTATGAGCCCGGTGGTCAGGGTGCCTATGTTGAGCACAAGAGCAGATGAAATACCGGTCATATCGGCGCATTCCTCGGGTGCATGCGCCATCACGGGAAGTGCACCGAATGCCCTTGTAATGTTAGCACAATCGTATATCGTCACCCAGTTGGTTATGTGGTGTATGAGCGGCCTTGTATCCCTTAGTGTCTTAAGCGGGTCCTTCATTATAGTCCTCTGTCAGTTTTTTTGAATTGTTCTGATCAAGATCCCTGGTGCCTGATCCAGTCAATCCAGTTGTTGACGCCCTATCACACTAATCATGTATTAATCATACGCATGCCCTTTTATGCCAGATATAGAGAATGTCTGATCTTTGAAGGGATCGTTTACGTGTTTTCTGGTGGCGCATTATGGTTTATTCAAGTTCTGGCAGGCAGACGGGTCCATATGCCAGGCATCGGCAGGTCAGTCACATATAGCTGCCAGCAAAACAGTTAAACTTCTTCTTTTCCCCGGATATAAGTTCCTGGTTGACCACGGACTTCACATGTGTCTGAGGACCTGAATTGCTGATATTAAAATTTCTGTTCACTTTAAGTAGTTCGGATTACAAAAACACTTAAGTAGTTCGGATTACAAAAATATGAATTACTAAGGAATAGCACCGAACATGAAGAAACCGTTACTTGATGTGATATTTGCATCCGAGAAGAGAAAGAATGTCCTTTTATTGTTGCAGGAAGGTCCCATGCAAATGAAGGCTATCCTCACTTGTTTAGGGACAACAAGACAGGCACTGCTTCCACAGATGAGAATGTTAGAGGATCACTATCTTATCTTCCATTACGAAGACACTTATGAACTGACATCTATAGGAAAACTGATTGCTGATCAGATGGCCCCTCTTGTAAGCACTCTTAATATCCTGGACAATGATCTTGACTATTGGGGCACACATAACCTTGATTTCATTCCACCGCATCTGCTCGAAGGATTGCATGACCTTTGCTCCTGCAAAGTGGTAACTCCTTCGATCATGGAGATATATGATGTCAATAAAGAGTTCTTCGAATGTTCCAGGAGATCAAAATCTCTGACGCTTGTTGTTACATTTCTCTATCCAAACTTTCCCGAGATCTACGGTGAATGGATAAAGAGTGTGGAGCATCTCACATTCATTGCAAGCAAAGACCTTTTTGAAAGGATAAAATTAAATTACGGTAATGAATTTACAAAATACATCGATACCGGGAAATTTGACTTTTTTGTATATAATAATAAAATGGATTTTGTCTCTTTCGGCCATAATGACTATTGCAGCTTTTTCAGGTTATTGTTGAAAACAGGCGAATATGATAATAAACAACTTATATGCTGTAGTTCCAGTGCAATAAAATGGAACATCTCATTGCGTGACTATTACTTGAAAGATTCGACTCCGATCACAGAACTCCAATCAAAACATTTGGCAGGAAAATATTTTCAATTACAAGAATGATCTGTAAACAATCCCTACTCGAAAACCTTCTTTGGTTGATTGAAAAGGAGAGATGAGGCGCCCGGAAAACCACTAAGTTTTAAGGTGCTTCTTTCCTGACGGATCCGGGATGTTCTCCAACATCTCTTCTACTCCACTTTCGATATGCTGCTCATTTCCCCGCGAACCGCAATACCTAAAAGCGTCCATGTCATGTCTATGAAAATACCGGCATGTTTTTGAGACATCGAAATAATATTCACCTGAAATACGGTTTTTGCCCTGGATGCTGCATTGATCAGTTTCCATCGTTGCAAAGAAGGACTTTATAAAATATCGGTTAACCGATTTCTTTATATATGGACATGACTAGTATAGAAAGCCAAACTAATGCATACGTTATTCCACTCCATATCATGACCGACCGTCGAACACTTACACTAATCACGTTATACTAATATCATAGGATTACACTCATCCGGAGGAATTTTTTGGCAAAGAAAGTACAGAGAAAGTTAGATAAATGGAAGTTAAAAACCTGGTACAATGTAGAGACACCTGAATTCATAAGCAGGACAAACATCGGGACAACCCCGGCAGAAGAACCCGGCCAGCTTATCGGTCGTATTGTTGAGACCACTGTAGGAGAGATCGCAAACGATTTCACAAAGCACAACACCAAGCTCATACTCGAGATAAGTGAAGTCAACGGTGATACTGCCAACACCAGATTCATTGGCCACGAGATCACAACCGATTACCTGCGCTCCATCGTTAAGCGCCAGACCTCAAGGATCGACACTAACCTCGATGTGACCACAAGGGACGGTTACGTCATAAGAGTAAAGCCGATCTGCTTTACGGTCAAAAGAGCAAGGACAAGCCAGATCAAGTCCATCAGAGAGATCATGGACAGGATCGTTATTGAGCGCGCATCAGAACTCAACTTCGAGCAGTTCATCGAAGAAGCTATCATGGGCAAGCTTTCCGCAAACATATACAGGAATGCAAAGTACATCTACCCCCTCAGAAGGGTCGAGATCAGGAAGACCGAGGTCAAGGCACTTCCTGCAGCAGCCTGATCCCAAAAAGATTAAGACTTCTTAGGTATCACTCCGGTGATACCTGCAATTACTTTTCTATAATATCTGCAAATTCTCTCAGCGATCAACGCATCAATAGTCGCGTTCAAAGTGCTGTATTAAGTTCCCTGCTATCATATTCTTTCCTGATCAGCCGGGCCATCTCTTCATTGGCTTCCACAATAAAGGATCCTATATAGCCGCAGTGCTTGCAGTGATACAGTCCCTCGACCCCGCCCGCCTCATAATAAAGATCGATGCTCCCGCATACCGGGCAGACCTGCGTGGTCTCTTCCTGATCATCATCAATGTTCAGAAAATCAATGTCCTCGTTTTCCCCGAGCTCCTCTTCCATTTGCATTACCCCTGACAACCGGACTATGCCGGTCATCCCATGCAATAATATGAAGTCCAGACATATCAAACTTACTCCAATCTCCCTGACAGTGCTGCGGGATAAGGGCAAAAATAGGTCTGCAATAGAAGATACCCTACATTAAAGCGCAGTATCCAGGAGGCGAACAGTCCTTTAAGCTCACCCAGCAGAGTGTTGTCCTCCCGGTATTCACGTAGCCGTTCATTCAGAAGAGCCCTTTCATTAGCATCCAGCCGGTCCGAAAAGTAACCCACAGCATGCATGAGCACATTTATATTGGGCCCGATACCTGCCGCCCTCGAGAGCGCCTCCTGCAGATACTGCTGATAGTCCGTAGCAATTTCTTCAAAAGGACGCTTCCGGTGATTGGCCAGAATATCACCCATCCGGGTCATCGCTTCCTTGTCATAGGCCATAAGAAGCAATTTGTTGCGTGTATGGTAATCCACAAGGTCATGCATCTTTCCTGATCCGGTCTCTTCCCTGAAAGAAGCAAGGGCAAAGACCCGCGTCAGGAAGTGATCCCTGATCAGGGCGTCGGCAAGCTGCCCCTCATCCACAACAGGCAGATATGGTAAACGGTCAGTCAGGCCTTCGGCAAAGAAACCGGTACCTTTGCGATGCAGGTAATCCCTGCTGATGCTTGAAGTGAAGACTTTCGTGCTCCTCAACCCACAGGAGGGCGATCTTGATTTGAGAACGGCTCCGTCAATAGCTGCAAGCCTGTCCAGGTATGCGGCCGTGAAGCCGATCATGCTTTCGGTAAGGTCAAGTCCTGTGGCCGGCTGCAAAAGCCTTTTCCTGCCTTCAAGGACAATGCGTATGGGCTCCCTGGGAACTCCCAGCCCGATCTCACATTCCGGGCACACGGAGACGAACTCAACATGTGGTTGAAGGGCGCCTGTGACAGGAGAAGATATCATCCGGCCATCGTACCGGCATGAAGAAAAACCCAGGCATTTGCTTATGAGAATAGTGGGACATGGATAGACTGACATGGTACTCTGTATCAGGCTGGTGCGGTAAGTAAATATAGCCTATTCGGTTGGAAACCATAAAAAGGGAAAGGAAAAGGGAAAACACCCTTTTACTTATGTGTATAGTAAGCCACGATCCCCTCACCCACGGAGTCGATGCGGCAGAATCCAAACCTCTCGAACTGGACCACCTTATCCAGCTCCGTTCCTATCTGTTTCTCGCCGATGCCTGTGAATTCGCCCTCCGGTGAGAGGACCTTTACAGGAATACCGTTGACAGGAGCCCAGTGGATGATCTTCATCTTTTCCTTTTTCGCAGATGCTATGGCATCATCGAGGTAACGTGCCCGGAGAGGTTCCATTGAGGTTATTTCTGCGTTATAGAGATCCTTGAGACGGACCTTTGAACCCACCGTCAGCTTCTCAACGTCCTCCCTGCACACAAGGACCTTAGTACCCACGTCGATCACACGGCAGCCGCGATCCTCTGTGGGATGCAGCGGGGGGTTTGCGGTGCAGGGGTCCGTGCCTGTGATCTCGAGCTCCACGGGATCCCATACGAAGAAATACCGGTTGGCCTTTGGCTCCACAAGCTTCCGGTTCTCGGCGTAGAGTGTGTCAAGGCTGATACTGATGTCGGTCTCACCAACGCCCATGTCGAGCATGAACTTACGGACGGCCTCGGGCTGGATGCCACGCCTGCGTATGGCACGCACCGTGGGAAGGCGCGGGTCGTCCCAGCCGGTATACTCTCCTTCCTCTATGGCACGGCGAAGACCGCTTGTACTGAACTTGCCAAACTCGTGCATCTTCACACGGCCCCAGTGGGTCGTAATAGGATAATCCCAGCCAAGATACCTGTAGATGAACGTCTGACGCTTTTCGCTGTCCATCAGGTCCTTTCCCCTGATGATGTGGGTCGTGCCAAGAAGATGGTCCTCAATGGCGCCCTCAAAGTCAAGCAGAGGCCATACGATGTACTTATCCCCTACCTCCTGCCGGGGATGGGGCATCTTCAGTATCCGGAAAGCCCCGAAATCACGCAGTGCAGGGTCCTTGTGCTTGATATCGGTCTTGATGCGCAGGACAGCTGACTTCTCAGGATATCCTCCCGAAAGCATCTTATCCCAGTGCTCCAGGTTCTCCTGCGGAGATGTGTCCCTGTGCGGACATGCCTCTTTCGCATCCTTGAGATCCTTAAAGGTCTCACTCTCACAGAAACAGACATAAGCGTGCCCACCCTCAATGAGCCTTCTTGCATGCTCATAATATAACGGTATCCTGTCGGAAGCGATGATGATCTCATCGGGCCTGGCACCAAGCCAGTTGCAGTCCTCGATATACCAGTCGTAGGCTTCCAGCATCGGGCGCTTTGTCTGCGTATCGGTGTCGTCGAATCGGAGAATGAGCTTACCATTATACTTTTTGACATACTCGGAGTTAACGATTATCCCCCTGGTGCTTCCAAGGGTTGGTGGCCCATTTGGATTTGGTGCAAAGCGCATAACGACATTCCCGTATTCCGCTTTCTCCAGAGGCTTTAGTCCCTTATCCGGCTCTTTTTTGACACAGAGCTCCTCTATAAGTTCAGGAGCAAGCTGTTCAAGGCGGGCCTGCCATTTATCAGGGGTTTCTCCCGCAACCTCTCCGAGTATCTCCTGGATGAAAGGGGTCAATTCCTTCGCCTTGCTGCGCAGGTGCGGGCATTCACCCATAACACGGCCCATCACAGCAGCTATCTGTGGCGCCTGGCCGTATTTCACAGCATTCTGGAGGGCATACTTCTCAACTATCTTTTTGTCATCCTCTGTTAGTGTCATCGCTATTCTCCGCAAAGATCTGAGTTTAAGATGGATATGGGATAATATATTCTAAGCATTCTGCAATATTCAGGAAGTCTGGACTTTTTTGGTTTATGAAAGAACAGGATTGAATTGTTACAACCGGATTTAAATGTGTGCTCACCGGGGCTTGCCCATATCCCTGATGCGGGCTGCCTTTGAGATAACATCACTTATACTGGTATCAAAACCGGAAAGGAACTCTTCCACTGCATCACCTGCTACCGCACCATGGGTCGAAGGCTTGATAAGCCTCTCCTGCTCCAGGACGCGCAACGAGTAGCGCACTTTATGGGTAGGCATACCTGTTTCCTCGGCAAGCTTCAAAATTCCAATGGGTCCGCGCTCGATCACTGCTCTCAGAACCATCAAATGACGCTCTGCAAGCTCCAGTTCCCTGCTGACCTGATCAAACAGCATTATACAACCTCATTACTCAAGATCCCAATTCCCTCTATCTCTATTTCCACAATGTCACCTGGATTGAGCTCTCCGATCCCCGGCGGAGTGCCGGTGGCTATGATGTCACCCACCTCAAGGGTCATTATGCCGGATATGAACTCTATAAGATACGGTACATCGAAAATAAGATTAGAAGTATTTGAATCCTGCCTTATCTCGCCATTGACCCTTGCCTTTATATAAGCATTGTCCGGATCGAAATCATCTGCCGGCATAATGAATGGCCCTACGGGTGCAAAGGTATCGAAGCTCTTGGCCCTTGTCCACTGAACGTCCCTTCTCTGGAGATCACGGGCTGTCACATCATTAAAGCAGGTAAATCCTGCAATAACATCATAGGCCCTTTCATAGTTGATATTCTTGCATCTTTTGCCAATTATCACTGCAAGCTCTGCTTCATAATCTACCCGATGACTGCTCCGGGGATATATTATCTTACCCCTGTGCCCCAGAACCGCAGAAGGCGGCTTTATGAAGATCACCGGTTCATCCGGCACTTTCATACCTACTTCGGCCGCATGGTCATGATAGTTAAGTCCTACGCATATTATCTTGCTGGGATTACAGGGGGGAAGGACCTCCAGATCCTCCAGCTCATAGGTTTTTCCATCACCATCGCAAGATGTTACGATTCCGTTATTTATCTCTCCGTAGAACAGATCATTCATATGCTTAAATCGGCCGAACATTAGTCAAACCCTTTGTTTTCATTCTAGATAAGGATAGATGCCCTCACGGGAAAAAAGAGCTTCTCACAGAGTTTTATTCTACCGGAGTAAGATCTGTAATTATTAATACGCATGATTTAATTGTAACTATTTATTATTTAAATTATGTATATATATTAAAAAGTACATCTATACAGTAGAGATGATTAAATGATTCTCTGGAAGTATCCTGTTAAACAGGAGAGATGACTTCCATAAGGGCCCGAGGGCTAAATGCAATATACACAGGAACACCATGAAACATTATACGGATTCCGCGAACGTGACAAGTTTGATTATTCAATAGACATTGTCTTTGAGGAATTCGAAGAAATAAAGATGCACTTACACTAAAGTATGACTGCATGAAGTATACAGGGAAAACAGGATCAAATTCCCTGCAGTTGTTCTGATATCCGGCTCTGCACTGGCCTTAACAGTGCAGAGAGGATAATTATTTATCGCCATCCCTGCTCCTGACATCTTAATGACGCTACCGGTTATTATATTAGCAATTGTTTTCATCCTGACTGCCGTAAGACAGATAGGGAGCCTCAGACTTGGCATATGGCAGATAATGTCACTGGGCGCCCTCGGAGTACTCCTGACCGGCCAGATATCCGTCACCAATGCCATCCATTCGATCGATCCGGATGTCATGCTCTTTCTATTCGGGATGTTCGCTATTGGGCAGGCACTGGAAATGAGCGGGTATATGTCTCACCTTTCATACCGCTTTTTCAGGAACGCAGGAACAGTTGATGCCGTTATATTATACATCCTGTTCGGGATGGGGCTCGCCTCCGCATTCCTGATGAACGATACCCTGGCAATAATAGGTACACCGGTAATGCTGCTCCTGTCCAGGGAACATAACATCGATCCGAAGGTGTTGCTGCTGGCGCTGTCATTTGCCGTGACCACGGGAAGCGTAATAAGTCCCATAGGGAATCCTCAGAACCTCCTTATTGCCCTGAGCGGCAACGTGGAGGATCCTTTTATGACCTTTGCACGATACCTGCTGCTCCCGACTGCCGTGAACCTGCTGATAGCCTACTTGCTGCTGAAGCTTTTTTACAGGAAACACTTCTCACCGGTCCCGCTCGACCATTCGGTGCCCCGGATAGCTGATAAAGAACTCGCCGGATGGTCTAAGGTTTCCCTTGGAATGGTCATCCTGCTGGTCGCGGCGAAGATAATTATCACATCAGCAGGTATTCCGTTCAACTTCAGGCTGACCTATATAGCTCTTATTGCTGTGCTTCCGGTACTTGTTATGAGCAGCAGGAGAAAAGAGATACTGGCTAAGATGGACTGGCATACGCTTGTATTCTTCGCTGCAATGTTCATACTCATGGAAAGCGTATGGGACTCAGGGTTCTTCCTGAATGTGATCGATACGTTAAGCGCGGACATTAACTCGGTTCCCATGATACTTGGGATAAGCGTACTCCTGAGCCAGTTCATTTCCAATGTCCCACTGGTAGCTCTCTACCTGCCGGTCCTGTCGCAGGCAGAGATAACATCGATCCAGATGATGGCACTTGCTGCAGGAAGCACTATTGCAGGCAACCTGACAATTCTTGGGGCGGCAAGCAATGTGATCATCATCCAGAATGCCGAAAAGAAAGGTAATGTCACTCTTAGGTTCACGGAATTTGCGATGATAGGGATACCCCTGACCATCATACAGGTCTGTGTCTACTGGCTGTTCCTGTACGGCCCCTCATTATGAAAACTTCTAAAAGAAAATAGTCCGGAACTACCTGATCCCGATATATTCGACATCAGGTAGAGTTCTTAACATACGTGCGGTCAGATATAGCTCATAACTTTGAATGCTATCAGCATCGCAACAATGCCAACTGCCCAGAATTTGAGCGTTTCGCCCATGGGTATCCTGATATCCATATCCTGAAGACCTCCATTTTCAAAATCTAATGCCGCAGGCTGCGTTTCCATGTACGGGCTCTTTGGTTTTGTTTCTTCCGGTGGCTTCAGCTTAGCTTGCTTTACAGGTATAGTGTTATTTTCCACAGGATCTGCCGATCTGTTCTCCATGGACTTAAGCTTAGCTTGTTTTACAGGTTTGATCTTACTTTCCCATGGATCAACTTCTGTATTCCCCATGGAATTCAACGCGTGTTCCTCTTTGAACTGCACAGGGGATTCGTTCCAAAATCCTTTTTCGGAGGATGAGGCAGATACGGCATTATTTCGAGTATCTTTGATCCCTGCTCCGGAGTTCATATCTTCCTGCAGGAAACTCTCGTCCAAAACTTCAGGGGATAAAGTGATCTTATCATCATATGCCTTTTCCAGAGGGATCTCACTGAAATAAGAATTCTCTGGATAGGCATCAATTTCTGGCAGATCGTGCTCTTTCGTGCGCAGACCGCTGAATATGGATTCACCGTCTGTGGGAGGCTTATAGACGGGATCGCTCTTCACATACTCCTCCACCACCCATCTCTTTTCAGGCAGCCTTTCAGGTTGCTCTTCCGGCTCCTCAGCAATTGGGACATTACTTAGCGACCGGTTCTCCGGCAAAACAGAGCTTTTAGCGTAATCCACATCATGTGCTGTCACATACTGTTTCTTCGCAACAAGTCCCTGGTATTCAGGATCTATCTCTGTTGCAAGGTCAAAGCATCTTTTAGCTTCTTCAAAGTTTCCCATTTTTTCCAAGACCCTGCCCTTCCTGAACCATGCCTCTGCATTATATGGATAGGCATCCAGTGCTTTTGTATAATATTCTACCTCTTTTTCAGGGGTTTTGGCATTTTCAGCCATCTTAAGCCAGTTCTGGGCGGTTTTGAGTTTATTCTTGGATTTCACTTCGTTAAGCATTCCCATGATAACACCTTATATTGGATA
This sequence comes from Methanolobus sp. UBA474, assembly GCA_002501695.1. GTDB lineage: Archaea > Halobacteriota > Methanosarcinia > Methanosarcinales > Methanosarcinaceae > Methanolobus. The sequence goes on from DANZ01000126.1 coordinate 11,654, forward strand.
TTGGAGATCATGCTCTACATGTTCGGGAACCGGAGTGTCCGGCACTGAGATTTATATGGAGCTATATAAATAATTACTTGCATTTCTTTTAGTTCCTTTAGTTATTAATAGTTGCTTGTTATCTATCTTAAACAGCACAGCCCTCTTATGCCACAATGGAACTGCAAATGCATTCAAAACATATTTGAATCATGCATGACAGTTTTAAGAGGGGGGAGAATCATGGAAGGCATGCCTGAAGATGAAATCATTACAGAGAAAGAGAGAAAGCAGCTCCTGGCAGCACTACATACGCGCCTCTTCTGGGTAGGCAAAGAAATACCGTATATGTGCGATATAAGAGGAAAGATGTGCAATCTTCACAGTATCGTATGGGACCTTCTCAAAAAAGAGGAGCTTGATGATGAAGACCGCCAGCTCATCAATAAATGCATCTTATACATCAATGAAAAAGCCAAAGAAGATGAGCTCGAGCTGGCAACCGGACACCTCACCCGGGAAGAGGCGGACAAGCTGTTCGATGAAACTGCAGGACTCCTGCGTACGGTGATGAACCTGAGAGATATCAGCAAAGGTACATCCAAGGAAAAGGAAAAAGAGTTCCAGGAAACATATTCCAGTGAGCGGGTAGCCGAAGCCCGCCGCTGGCTTAATTTCTTAAAACAAACGGGAGAGGTCAAATAGGAAAGGGTGAAGGGACAAAGTCCAGTATAACCAGTCATTCAGGCCCCGGTTCCGTATCAGGTGTTACATACTTAAAAGCCCACATTGGGAGCCCGTCTATCTCAATATGTTCCAGGTGCTCCATCTCGTGGGCAGCATAGAAGGCGGAAGGACCCGTGAACATCACTACCTTTTCCGCGGCCTCACTTACAAGGATCTCCCTTTTCTCGGTGCTGATACGTGCCACTATTATCCTCTCAGCCCGGAGAGTTATGGAATATGGCCTTGTGAGCAATACCCGCTCTTCCCTGTTCCCGCACTTCTCCAGCCGGTTCACTATACCTGCTGTTTTGACAGTTTCAGGATCCAGCAGCAAGTATATCTCTTCGATGGTGTTGCCGGTCTTTGTGAACTCGTCGTAGCTTGTATAAACTTTCATTACGGAGATACTCTTCAGATGCTCTGAGGAATAGCTCCACGCTCCGCCTATCTTCAGTGACAATAACATGGGATAGAATGCATCTCTTGGAAGGTCGAAATTCCTGAATATTGCTTCCTCTCTTGCGCTCATCACCAGCATGGATCTCAGGTCACTTACTTTCATGGGTTCAGCCTCGTCAGGATATAGGACAGGACGTTATATATGTTGATTCATGCCGCGTATTTTCAAGACACACTCACGGGATAAGCCGGGAGAGAAAAGCAAGTTGGATTAAGAACCTAGTTTTATATCTATCCACTTACATTCGCTTTAACCTGGAAAAAAGGAGCCACACTATGAAAATAAGACTTGTGAAATGCGGAGATGTAGGGATTGCAAACTGCAATTATATGGCGATCGGCAACAGCCTGGATGACGTTGAAAAGAACATGCTGGAACACATCGAGAAAGAGCACAAGGATCTGCTGGAAAGTATGACCGGCGACGAGATCCACCAGCTCAGGCACAGGGTATCAACTTTTCTTGGAAGGAGCTGCGGCTGTGGACATCTGCCAAAGCCCTGAACCTTCGTAATATAGCTTAACCGTAGGTAAAAAGCAGATGCCTCCCTATTCATGCAATAGCGTGTGTATAGATATATAGCTGAATGGTGAGGCATCCAAGGAAGGGGGGGTGTTTTGTCTTCAAAGCACAGATGTACATCTTAAGTTAGGAACTGGAGATATAAAAAAACCTAAGTATTATTGATACTTATTATTTGCATAAGTATTACTTCTTGCCGCCGGATAGAATTATCAGTTCAGCAGATACTGAACAATGTTCGACATCCGGATGTGACTCCGTGCCATAAATTACATATAATCCACGCTCAGAGTATTATGCACCAATATGGGAGCAGGTATTTTGAAAGCTTTAGTGTTTGGAGCAGATGGATTTGAGGATGTGGAACTGATCTACCCTTACCACAGGCTCAGGGAAGAAGGAGTGGATACGCAGATAGTATCCATGGAAAAAGGGAAGATCACAGGAAAGCATGGGTATTCTGTAGAGGCCGATGCAGCATTTCGGGAAATAGACCCTTCTGAATATGACCTGCTTGTGATATCCGGAGGAAAAGGTCCTGAGAAGATGAGACTTGATGAAAATGCGCTGGAGATAACCAGGCATTTCTTTAAGCATAACAAGCCTGTGGCTGCGATCTGCCATGGCCCCCAGGTGCTTATATCAGCAGGCGTTGTCAGAGGAAGGAAAGCCACAGCATGGCCGGGAGTGATAGACGACCTGAAGGCTGCCGGCGCTCAGACCGAGGACAGGGAAGTGGTTGTTGATGGCAACCTGGTGACCTCCCGCGGTCCGAAGGACCTTTATGCTTTTGGCAGGGAAATGATGAAGAAGATAAAGGGAAATACCTGAACCGGATATAAGAGACTTATCCTGCTTTGTATAGCCTTATGTACCAACTTATCGAGAAGCGGCTTTTATACAGGGGCTCACCCCAGTTCAAAGGTAGTTACCCCATAAACATTTTTTATTTCGATATCAGGTGCTTTTCCCCTGTACATGCGGATGGTCTCAAAACAAACAGACATGCCATACTTATTCGCCATCATGACAGCATCCTTGTTAGGCTGTGCCACATCCAGAAAGACAGGCTCATTTTTCGGCACACGGCTCTTCATTGCGAGAAAAAGCCTCTCAGCCACAGAGATATCTTCTGCAAAAAGGGGACCGATCTTATATCCTGCCCGGCACTTCCTCACAAGCCCATAACCCTGAACGCAGCCACCCTTTAAAGAAACAAAAGCTGAGGAGCCATTCTGTTTGGTCCATCGTGCCAGGAAATCAGGGCGTGGCTGTGAGAACAGCTTGCTGTCATAAGCGAGTATATCCTCATACGGCACATCGGAAAGAGACAAAAGTCCCGAAGGAATCGCCCCGCCTCCCCTGCCCTCGAACCGCATGTTCCTGTAGTATGGAAGAAAACCATGCCTTGAGTAGTATGGCTCCTGCTCAGGTACGCCGTCAAGCCCCAATACCTGGCCATCCAGCTTTGCAAGAGCAGCACCCCAGAGACGTGCACCTATCCCTTTCCTGCGATGCTCGGGCTTTACAATGAACAGCCCGATAAATCCAAACAGGCCGTTGTAGGATACTGCCGAAATACAGCCTGCGGGTTCACCATCGAGCTCGGCGATGAAGAAACCGTCAGGATCGGTGCGATAAAAGCATTCTCCGTCATGGATTCCCGGATCCCACCCTTCGTTCTCTGCCAGCTGCATGATAAATCTCATCTCATCCGGCTCCGCACACCTTATGCACAGTCCCGGAAACTCTGTAGGCTTACACTTTTCTGCACTCAC
>DANZ01000104.1 GCA_002501695.1 Methanolobus sp. UBA474
CTATTCATTGTCCTTCAGGCCATCTGCAAGTGTATCTGCCTGCCTGTACTCTTCAGGCACTTCAATACCCTTGTCCGGGGCTGAGATCTCCCCAAACTTGCGTGCAAGCCTATAGGATATGTCGGAAAGATACGCAGGCCCCCAGGTAGCTGCAAAGGCAGCCCCCAGCAGATTGAAAGACATGTCCGTCATCGTGTCATTGATACCATGCTGCGCCAGCACAGCCTTGTACCCGAGTTCTGCAGTCAGTTCATCCGTCAGGAATTCCAGGATCTCCCAGAGAACACCAGTCGCAAGCACGAACAGCAGGATAAAAAGGAACAGCACTCTGGGAGGGATGTAGATCTCGTCGGTATGGATGTCGATGGCTCTTATAAGCGCATAACCGGCAGCAGCTATTACACTGGCTGAAAGGGCGTGAGTAAGGTTGTCCCATCTGGCGACATTATCATAGAATCCAAAAGTCCCGAGCGCATCCATGAAAATTGCGAGCGTGATCCACAAGGTGAGTCCGGGATCAAGCGAAATATTGTATTTACGTGTGATGAAGGAAGGTACAAATGTGACAGTCAGACCTGCTATTGCATTGAGTGCAGTGTGCAGGTCGCTTATAATGATCGCAATGATCAGCAATAGGAACAATCCCGCCTGCATCATACCTGTTGCAAGCCTCTGTTTATCATCAGAGATACCAAGCAGCCTGCGGATAGGTGCAGGCGGTCTGGCAAGATATTCAGGTGCATTCATAGAGCCTTTTGGAGGAAGCTCTACATTGCCTGCGGACCAGGCTGACCTGAAATATAAGCCAAAAAGAATGCCTGCAGCAATTCCGGCTGCCGTAGCATACATGAATTCATGCATCACTGCAGCATTGATGGCTTCTTGTGACCGGCCGTCAAGGAGGAATGTCGTCCCGAAATTGACATCGAGCATCCACTGCAGCAGATGCCATAGGCTGGACATTGCAAGTGTTGTTATAACTACCAGGAGTATAGCGAATTTGTCGTTCATGCGCACAGAAGTGAACCAGCTGATCTCGGCAGTAAGCAGCAGTGCAATGGTAGCCACTGAGAGATAAACAGGCATGCTCTGGGTAAAAAAATGGTAAGCTGTCGTGCTGCCTACTATCGGCATGATCGCTAACATAACGAAGTACCATGAAGGCATGATCGAGAGCTTGCGAAGCAGTAGTGCAGGAGCTGTTATGATACACACCAGAAAGACAGAAAGCATGAACCAGGTAAGCCTGTAGTCCATCAGGCTCAGGACACCCAGCATAAGAACCAATAAGACCATTGCCCAGCTAAGGAATGCGTTAATGGAAGTATCTTTCAGTATCCTGCCAAGTATGTCCTTCCGTGCCATAGCATCTCCATCATACTATTGGTCGCTTCATATCATTAAGCATTCCATTGAAAAAGCATTCTGCCATAGATTCAATTTAAAACAATTCCATGGTATCTGCTCTTTCTTCCGTATGCGGGTATGCTATGAGCAGATTGCCTTTGGAAAATGAAGATATACGCTTTGGTAGTGACTGAAGCACCGGGTGCCATCCCGGGGTATCCCTTCGGGCATTGGCAATAATAATGAGCTCATCCCTTGTGCCATTTTTTGCATGCAGCTGGTTGATAAGGTCGCTCCATCCGGTAAGGCCATCAAACCTGATAGTAACATCAGGGCTTATCTTTTTGAATATCCCTTCATACGTTGTGGAATTGCCTTCGACCACCAGTGCTTTTACTGGTGCTGATATACCTCTTGATACCCTTCCTACAACATCCACGACCGAGTAGAACCCGGAATTATGATCGATGCCGGAAGGCAGTATAAGAGTGATCTCTTTTGTGTTGCACAGAGGATGCCTTATCATTGAGACAAGCACCAGCTTCTCGGTCCCGAGGAGTAACTGATCGATTATCGAGCCGATGATGCTCTCTTTGGGGGAGTGGATACCATCCCAGCCAATCACTACGGTCGATATCCTGTTCTCAAGTACTGCCCTGATTATACCGGAAGCGACGTTATAATTGAGACGCACATGAGTATCTACCGGAACCTCTGCACATGCGGCATAGGTGATTGTCTCCTGCAATATTCTCTCAGCCTCTGCGACCTTCTTCTCAGAATTACCTTCATCGCGCTTTACAACCGAAAGCACATGCAATGGCTCATCAGACCTCTGGTCCCGGATCATCAGAGCCAGGTCCAGCAAGAGCGGCTTATAAACAGAGTGTATTGAAAAGGTCACCAGCACGCGAGGAGATGCTTCGGCAGGATCGTATGTGGCATTATCTGCAAGGGACACTCTCCCCCCATACCGTTCAACTATATGAGGACTTATTATCCCGATGATAAGGATCATCATTACCACAGCGTTTATCATGCTCTGGCCGAAAAACCCTTCTTCAAAGCCGATCAGCACAATTGCGAGCGCTGCCGCTGCCTGCCCTAATGACAGGCCGAACATGCTCATTACCTGGTCATTGCCATACCCATATATGCGGCCGGTGATCCAGGCAGCTGTCAGCTTCGTGACAATTAAAGGGCCTGTCAGCCATAGCGCCAGTGTGAACTGGTAGCCTCCTTCCATAAATGCATGTATATTCACAAGCATACCCACTGACAGCAGGAAGAAAGGTATGAATAAAGCATTCCCGACAAACTCTATCCTGTTCATGAGAGGGCTGGTGTTTGGGATCAGGCGATTGAGCAGGAGCCCTGCTAAAAATGCCCCGATGATGGGCTCCACACCTGCAACCTCTGCAAGGTAAGCGATAACAAAAGCTACAGCAAGTACGAAAAGGAATTCAAAGTAGCTTTCCTCTGTAAGCTTGCTGAAGAACCATCTCGCAATGCGTGGCACAGCGAACCAGGTTCCCACAAAGAACAAAGCAAGTCCGGCTCCCAGCCTTATCCAGAAGGACATGTCCAAATTGCCTTCCTGCGAAGAGACCACTCCCGCAAGCACAAGGAGAGCCAGTGTATCCGTAAGTATCGTACCACCAACTGCCGCTGTGATAGCTTCGTTGTTAACTATGCCGAGCTTCTTGATGACGGGATAGGCAAGCAGTGTATGTGAGGCAAAGACAGAAGCAAAAAGCAGGGCTGCGGGAAAAGAGAGGTCCAGTAGATAGTATCCCACAACCGTGCCTACCACCTGCGGGATCATAAAAGAAAGGATACCAAAGACCATGCTTCGGTCGAGCTTTTCGATGAACTTGTTTATATTGATCTCCAGCCCGGCTATGAACATGAGATACACAAGGCCGATCTCTCCAAGCAGTATAATAGTATCATTACGATCAAGTATATGTAATGCGTTTGGCCCGATAAGCGCGCCAACTATGATAATCCCTATCATTCCTGGCAATCGGAATAGCTTCAGCAGCAGAGGGGCTATCAGAAATATCAGCATCGATAGCGCAAATATGAGAATTGGCTCATTAACAGGAAGTGCCGGGAACATGTTCTATCTCTGATCGGATCAGCCTATCTGGAAATGGGTATTTAAAACATCTAACATTCAATTCTAAAAAGTATTTAGAACACGCAGCTTACGGGCAATTATTTCCTGTTCAACTATGTCCAGACTATTACTCATATTATAAAAGACTGCTTATGAAATCCTTTTAGCTTCCCTTTTTGGATCCCAGGTTCAGCTTTCCATATTTCTACGAGCCTGGATCTATTTCGGACCATCAATTGAAATTAAGTTATATAGTTCCGAAAGATATTGTCGCAAATGATTTAAAACAATAATGACATAAAGAGTGAGTAACAGCGTTAACATACTCATGTTCACGCTTCCTAAATAATAGTATTACCTGATCATGACCGTGACAGTAATTGTTAAAGGATTCCTCTGGAGACTGCATGTGGGAAAAAGACAGTCTGTAATTGCATCTAAACTGATACTGGGAAGCCTTGTCACTAAACGCTGGGTAAGGATATCGGACAAAAATGTCATTAACGTCAGCGATGAAATGCTTAATGATGTCCTGAAACTCTACAATGAGAATTTCACGGAGATAAATGAGAAAAGGTTCACAAAGTACGTTCGGTTTTTCAAAAGAACCACTTATGTATATACAGAGAAAAGCGAAGTTAAAGGCTACTGCCTTTATTATATAATACCTTCCTTCTCTTTTGCAGGAGTGAAGAAAACAGCCACACTTTACTCCTTTACAGTTGATAACAGATGTCGAAGACAGGGGATTGGGGTCAAGCTATTGCAAAAGAGCATACTTGAAATGAGAATGAATTCCATTGATCGCGTTATACTGTATGTCGCTGCAGACAACGAAGCTGCAATAAACCTTTATCAGAGAGTAGGGTTTGAGATAAAAGAAGGATTAATGGATATATGCGGCCCAGGTAAAAGATGCTATAAAATGGAGATCAAGCTCGATTGCAAACCTGCAACTGATGATGAACTAAAGTATGGTCCCTTTGCTATCAGAGATACACTTTCTCCTTTGCTGATCCTGTAAAATATTTCTCCTTAAGTATCTGTTCCACACCTTCTTTTTTATCAGCCGGGAGAATAACTTCCAGTAGCTGTGTGGTCATGGTGGATCATTCCAGCAGTGAACTGAAGGATAATATTTGAGCGAGGGGATCTATAACTTGTCAGTATTTACACACGCGTTCTTATCAAGAGAAAGGGTTTGCTTCTGTTCAAGTGGAATAACGAATGTGAAAATACTGCCTTCTCCAACTTTGCTTTCAACACGGATCTTGCCGCCGTGCATCTCAACGAACTTTTTGACAAGAGCAAGACCCAGTCCGGTTCCTTCGTATTCGCGATTGAGGCAGGGATTCAGCTGTTTAAATGGCTGGAAAAGCTTATCCATATCATTCTTTGCAATTCCTATTCCAGTATCATTTATGCTGACCTGGACAAGATCACCGGAACGCTGTGCTTCGATTGTCACAGAGCCTTTTTCACCTGTGAACTTTATGGCATTACTTATGAGATTGTAGAGGATCTGTTTGAATTTGATTTTATCTGCATCGATCATTCCAAGCTGCGGGTCTATTCTGATATCCAGATGAATGTTCTTTTTTATTGCAAGAGGAGATATTATAGTCTTTATTTCAGCTATTGCATCCGAAAGATAGAACTGTTCACAGTCAAGTTCCATCTTACCGGCTTCAACCTTTGAGAGATCGAGGATATCATTAATGAGATTTAGCAGGTGCTTGCCACTTATTAAAACATAATTCACGTATGAAGTCTGCTTTTCATTCAGGCTGCCAAACATTCCACCGAGCAGGATCTCAGAAAAACCTATGATCGAGTTCAGCGGAGTCCTGAGCTCATGGCTCATGGTAGCCAGGAACTCACCCTTTATCCGGTTAGCTGCCTCAGCAGCCAGTTTTGCATTCAGCAATTCTTCTTCAGCCTGCTTACGCTCAGTGATATCCCGGCATACGCAGAAACTCAGCTTCCTCGGTCCGAATCTGGCTGCGTTTGCATTTATCTCCACATCGATAAGAGTGCCATCCTTGCGTCGCTGGCGTGTCTCATGGAGAACTCCTTTGCTGTCAGCAAGCTGAAGCATTTCCAGTAATTGCTCACGGGTATAGTGAATATCCCAGTCCCACATGTGCAGTGTCTGCATTTCCTCGTGTGAATATCCAAGCATTTCAGCATACCGCGGGTTAGCTTCAAAGACCCTGCCATCCTGATCGATGATGACTATCCCATCCCTTGACTGCTCCATAAGGATGCGGCGCCAGGCAGCCTCTTCAGCAATTTTGACTTCTGCCTGCTTACGCTCGGTAATGTCCTGTAATGAACCTATTACTTTTACCACTTTACCATCATTTATTTTCGGATGACTGATCGAACGGACCCATTTGTGGTTTCCCTTCACAGAGATAAATTCAAGTTCATGATAATATGATCCACCTTTTTCCACAGCATCCCGGACAGCTTTTTCAATGAGTGCTTTTGAACCCGGAAGATAAAGGTCCAGTTTAAATTCAAAACTTGCAGGCAGTGCAGATTCAACAGTTTCAGGATCTATCGGGTCTACCTCATATATCCTTGCAACTTCAGGAGTCCATGTGTACTTGTTAGTTGATACGTCATATTCCCAGCCACCGATCTTGGCTATCCTGCCAACTTCATTCAAGAGAGCTTTGCTTTCTCTTAATTTACTCTTTACCTGTTTACTTTCGGTAATGTCCTGGATCATTCCAATGACCACATTTCTTTCAGTATAGTATTCAGCCACGGAATGTATAACGCGGACAGCTCTGTCGGTTTGCCTGATTATCCGGAATTGCACATCATATGGCACGTTCCTTTTAACAAGATCGCTCAGTGCCTTGTCCAGCACTGGACGATATTTAGGCAGTGGCACTTTTTGTACTTTTGCAATGGTCAGTTGCTCATTTTCTAGCCCATATATCCTTCTTGCTTCCTCCGAAACATCCACTGTGCCGGAATCAAGGTCAAATTCCCAGCTTCCGACATGCCCTATTTTTTGTGCAGTGCGAAGCTGCATTTCTTTCCGTAACAATTCCTTTTCCGCTAATTTGCGCTCAGTGATGTCGTGAACTATGTAATAGAGCAAACGTTGTGAACCGAACATCATCGGACCGCTGTAAACTTCGACATCGCGTATCTCGCCATTTGCAAGACGGTGCTTGAAGAAAAAGTAATTCCGTTCTGTGTCCGCAACTTGTTCTGTTTCAACTTTGGCTTCTTCATATGATAAAATTTGTATATGGGAGATCTTCATACAGGTTATCTCTTGAAGCTTCCAGCCATAATATTTACATGCTGCCATATTTGCATCGACAATATAGGAGCTTTCAGCATCAACAAGAAGGACAACTGCACTGTTCTCTTTAAAAAATGATTTATACATGTCCTCATTGACGCTTATAAGATGTTGCTCTTTTTTCATCGGATACCCCATATACTGAAATTTCGTACCGGAATTCTATATTTCACAGGATATATAAGTATTTAAACGGAGTACCTTAAGTGCTACACCACATATATTAACCAGTGACCATAGATATCCCGAAGTACACATATTTTTATTTTGTTTTTAGGACTACTTTATGAATATAAATGTGTTTTTGTCGAACATATGTACAGATTGATAAACATATATATTACTAAAATAATAGTGCTGAACCAGAAATCTACAATATATTTTAGAAGTAAGTATTATCAATTAATTATGAACCGTGACATAGAAAAGAATATTATCGTCAGGGTGGTGAATTAGATTAGGCGCTGACCCTGAGAATACAGAAAAGTTGTCATCGGATACCTCTACGTAAAGCATCTATGCTGATAAGAGAAGATTCCGGAAGAGATAGATCATTATATTTTTTCTATTTGGCCTTTTAAAGAGAACTTAGGCACTTATTTTTTGCTACCATTATTGCTGTTTTAGGATCCGTATTCATTGTTACGATGGCACCGTTCATCTACGGTCTTAATTTCATTGCCATCAAGGGAATAAGAACAGGGCATGTTGAAGTTAATGATATTTTCGAAGGTTTCCAATCAGGCAACTTTATCCGTAGCTGGGCCTTGCTGCTATTGGCAGTGCTAATGTACCATCCAGGAAAGCATTGAGGTTGTCAAAAAAATCCACTTGAAAGCATACTCCTTATGGCCATCATTACAGTTTTGAATCTCGCAGGAGCATTGGCATTAGTTGCAGGGATCTTTGTTGCTATACCCCTGGGAGAGATGATCACTGCAAGACTGGTGATGGAAATGATCGGTGAGGGTGCCAATAGCTCCATATCGGATGCAACTGTGGAAAAGAAATGAAGCATCAGATACCTGGCAGTTGAGTAAACAGAGAACTTCAGGATGTGCGGTGTCGGGAAAAATAGCCTTCTCACACATAAAGCCTCCCTGTCTCACTACCCGAGCGACTCCATGAGCGCATAAAAATACTGCGCTTCGTGTGTCACATACAGCTGATACCATGCCTCAAGCGTCCGGGGCGAGAACACACCAAGCTCCCCGAGCACCTCACGCGCAAACTCCACAGGAGCCACACCTGAGGCGGTTATAAGCTTGCCGTCAGTGATTACAGGACCCGGGCGATAGAACGCTTCTCCTGTGTAACCAGGGATGACCGCTTTAAGATAGCCAAGGTCGTTGCTGGTATGAGGCCTGTTGTCCAGCAGCCCGGCCTTTGCCAGTCCCACAGTTGCGCCGCATATAGCCGCCACAAAGATCCCGGCATTCAGGAACTCTTTTACTTTCTCCATCATGGGCGCGTGAATATCCTCAAGCCATGTGTCACCGCCCGGGAGGATAAGCACCCCGGCATCGTCAGCGGTGCATTCCCGAAGGCTGGCATCAGGCAGTATGCGCACGCCGCCCATGGTAACAACGGGCTCTTTCGTGAGGCCTACTGTCTTAACAGTATACTTTGCAGCGTCTTTGCGGAAGTAGCGGCCTGAGTGCAGTTCAGCTATCAGAAAACCAGGCTCCCAGTCGGCCATGGTGTCAAATACGTAAAGATAAGCAGTGGTTGTCATAATTCCGTCCCCAGATATTATAAAGAAAGATAGGCGAGATCAGTATAAATTATTTTTGGTACGGAGCTGAGATGGATCTCCTGTGTTAAGTAAGTTAGTTGACGCCATTTTCCAGTCATTATAAATAAATGCCAAAGGATAGAATAACATAAGCAGAACTATCTTAAAAACGTACTTTCCATACAGATAAAGTGACTTATATGAACTCCAGCAACCTGGTGCAACTCAGGCTCAGCAACCA
>DANZ01000064.1 GCA_002501695.1 Methanolobus sp. UBA474
TAATGGAGATCGTTGTTGATATTCGCAAGGTGTTCGGTGAGGAGGATCTAGAATATGAGGGTATCCTCCCGAGGACAGAAGTATCCTTACAGATAAGGCCTGAGGCAGGTTCCCTGGTATTCTTTGATTTCACGACACCTGGAGCATACTTCGACCTCAAGTACATTTCACTGAGGTACTGACAATATCCGTAGGATATTATCATCAGTGACTTTTTTGGTGTTCTCAGAAGTGGGACAACGTATACTTTTCGCCTGAAAGGACCAGTTCAAATGTATATTCGCCATTGACCGGACTCTCAATGACAACTCCCATATTGTCCTGAACTGAATGAGGGTCAAGACCCCAGGTCCCTTCGGTGACAGTTCCTTTCATGAACCGGATCTCTTCCCCTTTGATAGTAAAGCGGTTTCTTAGACCGTTATCATACTGGATGAGAAGTGTGTTATTTTCAGGGAGCCATCCGGAATTACTCAGGTTCCCGTCCGTATCCGGGTCTGGGTCAACGCCAAGTGCGAGGAACCTCACATTCTCCGGGAGTGCCAGCGTGACCGTACACATCGAACCCTCCAAGCTTCCTGTATTTTCAAGATCCCTGGCATAGCCTTTCTGTATCGAGAGAAATTCCACCGAAAGGTCACTGATCTGTTCCTCTACATGATATCCTGCAAAAAAGGAGGAAACACTGTTCCATGAAACAGCGACAAGCATAAGGATAACTCCCGTAACGGCCAGATAGAGGACTATCTTCAGAGGGACGGTGTCTATAGCCCTTATGTCCCGCAGAAAGCTCCTCTCTTTTTCCATGCGATCCCTCCTGGTCAGTCAAGCCATTCACAGAACTTATCAAGCGCCCTTCTGCGGTGTGAAACCTTGTTCTTTTCCTCATCTCCGAGTTCCCCGAAGGTCTTCCCCTCGTATTCGAAAATGGGATCATAACCAAAGCCACCTGTTCCGCGTTCCTCAAAGGCTATCTTTCCCAGGACAGTCCCGGCAAATACCAGTGGCTCTTCACCAGGTTCACAGTAACCTATGACCGACTTGAAAAAGGCTGTCCTGTCCTCTTCCTCTTCCATGAGCTTCAGGACCTTTTTATTGCCCAGATGCTCCTCCACAAAGGCGGAATATGGTCCGGGGAATCCGTTAAGGGCCTTTATGAAAAGACCGGAATCATCGACCATCACAGGCATTCCCAGTTTTTCAGCTGTCCATCTGGCCCCATAGGCTGCTATAGGCTCGAGTTCGTCCTCCTGCAGTTCCGGATAGCCGTCACTGTTCTGAACCACTTCTATGCCTTTTGCTGCAAGGATGTCCCTGGCTTCCCTTAATTTCCCTTTATTGCCTGTAACAAAAACTATCTTACGCATATCTGCCTCTTTTTTCTATCTCCGTTACCCTGTCAAGCACTTCGTCAGCGCCGGTAAAAACATGTCTGTACCCTCTGCAGAAGGCTTCTGTCAGGGACTTGTGGTCATGATGAGTGCTTTCAAAGGTCTGGAAAAGGACATGCACATCCACGCCTCTGGCCTCGACACCGCAGTTCATGAAAGACAGCCCGAAATCTATCATGTAGAGCCTGTCATTGTAAAGTATCAGGTTGGATGTGGTCAGGTCGCCGTGTATGATGCCTCCTGTATGCAGGAGTCCTACAAGTTTCCCGAGGCGCTCGCTCAGTTCATCGTTGATGACGTGTTTCAATGGCGTTCCCGGTATATACTGCATCCGGATGACAGAGTTCTCCACATCATAGATGATGGGGGTCGGTATCCCAAGACGCCTGGCTTCTGACATGAGGCGGCTTTCAGCCTTTGTCCTCTCTTTTCGGATGCGCTCATCCAGTTCCCTGAGACGGTACCGTTTGGCCACTCTATCCTTTGTGAGATATCCACCTTCCAGTTTGACTGTTGCTTCAGCTCCATTTGTAAGCTCCATTATACCACCATCAATAATATACGTCCTTCAGCATCATTCAAGCCATGTGACATCCACATCATCAGGCCTGAAATTAGGATTGACATGTGAGTTCTCTATGCTCATGACATCTCCTGAGCTATACATCAGAAGACCAAGATAGGCGATCATCGCTCCGTTATCTCCCATGTAACGTTTCTCAGGCACATGGAATGATACGCCCCTGTCACTGCACATGATGTCCAGCATTTCCCGAAGTCTCATATTGGCTCCCACACCGCCTGCCAGCAGGACCTCGTTCTTGCCGGTGTGTGCAAGGGCGCGCTCGGTAACCTCCACTATCATAGAAAAGGCGGTTTCCTGCAGTGAATAACATACATCCTCCAGAGAATTGCGTTTAAGCGCTTCTGTTGCAGCAGTAGAAAGTCCTGAGAAGGAGAGGTCCATACCCTTTACCACATAGGGCAGAGGTATGTAGTTAGTGGACTTCTTCGCAAGCTGCTCTATCTTTGGACCCCCCGGATGGCTTAAGCCCGCGCTTCTTGCGAACTTATCGAAAGCGTTCCCAAGACCGATGTCCAGTGTCTCGCCAAATACGCGGTATCTTCCCATCCTGTATGCAAGTACCTGGGAGTTCGCACCGCTGACATAGAGGGTGACAGGGTCCCTGGCGGGAGTTTTCCAGCGCCCGATCTCTATGTGTGCCAGGCAGTGATTGACTCCCACAAGCGGCACGTTGAATTTGATAGCCAGCATCCTTGCGGCCGTTGCCACAGTTCGCAGGCAGGCGCCAAGCCCCGGTCCCTGTGAGAATGCAATGGCATCAATGTCTGAAGGCGTGATACCTTTTCTTTTTGCTTCCTCCAGCACCTTCCTGATAACAGTGGAAGCATATCTGGCATGGTGCTGGGCCGCCTCACGCGGATGAATACCGCCGGTTGCGGGGCTGTAGGTGTCTGTGACCTCTGCAATGACATCTTTTTCATTAACGATGGCCGCGCTGAGATTCCATGCGGTACCCTCTATGCCCAGGACTGTTCCTTTCAAATTTTATTCTCCAGCGCTTAATGGTCAGCTTCATAATATTAATTTTGCTGTCCTCTCCTGAAGAAATAGGCGGCTGTGAGTATAAGGCCGGTGAGCCCCGCAAATACGCCATAGAGCAGGCTCCTATCATGGCCTTCATTGCTATTTCCGCCTGCCTGCGTCCAGGATTCTGTATTTGTGCTGTCTTCCTGCTCAAGGGGAATAATTCCTGTCTCTCCTCCCTGCATGGCCAGTGCAAGCTGTTTGCCTGTGATGGCAAAGGGTGAGAAGCCCGGAGTCTTTGCCTCAAAGTAAATGTAATCCTTATCAGAGCCTGTCTGTTCTGTGGTGAGCTCCTCCCAGGACCCGCCTGAGTACCTGTTAAGGCTTATGGAGCAGGTATCGATGCTATTCTCAAGCACCCATGTCCTGTTGACCCTGAACCCGATCACCGGATCCATAATATTGCTCTCGGTGGCGTAGCCTGTCTTGCCTACCCAGATGTTAATGTTCCTGTAAGTGATGTCAGGAGCTGTGCTCACTGCAAAAGCTGATGTATTCTTCAGGACTTCTATAGTGGTGGTTATCTTGCCTGCATTCTTAAGCGATATGTACCTTATATACTGCACGTCATTCACCTCGTTGTCGAAATCAAATGCAGTGACCGTGTCCTTCGTGGTGCTGACTGAAAGTACATCCTTGAATACAATATTATCGGCGCTCTCCCCGCTGGAGCCTCCTCCGCCGCCACCGCTTCCTCCCGGATATGTTGCAACGGTCTGGCTTGTTGTTACACTGATGTTGGACCATTCTCCGATGTTACCAACAAAGTCGATCGCTCTGAGACTGTAAGTGTGGGTCGTACCTGCTGGCAGCCCGCTATCTGTCAGCATCGGGTCGGATATGGTTGTGAGAAGAGCACCATTCCTCCATAGTTCCACATGGTCAGTATCGGGTGAATTTTCCCAGGTAAGGGTAATGGATGCAGTAGTCCTGGAGTTTGAAAGCCCGCTGATGGTGGGCGCTGTGTTATCCTCAAGGGGGGCATATAAGCTCAGGTGAGTGATATTCGTGGTAATGGTCCGTTCAGAGCCGTTAACCATGCTCCTGAACGGCACCCATCTCTCTTCATCCGGGTCGTACCAGGCAATTGTGAGTTTCCCTGTATTATCCACCATATCCGGATCATATCCGAGTGTCAGCGAGACATTCCTGCCAAACTGATGCGACTGATCAGGGTTAGACCCGTTCAGCACTCTCATGTCGATGACGGGCCCTGCGAGATCGGATCCGCTTTCGGGGTCCTGGCCTTTGACAGCAGCAGCAGATACGCTCCCCGGATTGACGGATGTGCCTGTTATGTTGAAGTCGAGGACCGGGCAGGAAACATTTTCAATACCTGGGATGATAAGCGTTGCTTCATCGCTTCCGGAAATATTGAAAGTCTTTCCCACGTTAAGGTAGATAGTGGTGCAGGAACTGGAATATTCCTGCTGCGAATAATTAAGAATGGAAGTGACATTCACGATGTTAGTTCCATTTAAAAGCGGAATATTGCTGATATCGAATGCACCGTTTGAAACCGGGCAAGAACTGTTGGTTATGTTTCCATTCACGTAAACGGAAATATTCGTTGCGATCCCTGCTGTCCCGTTCATCGAAAAGTTATTTTCGGGCAGGTAGTATATGGTTCCGGATGCAGGCGAAGTAATCACCGGCTGGCCTGAGAAAACGGTGAAATTGACAATGGTGGAAATTGCCTGTCCTGTGATCTCGCGTGCAAATGCCGATAAACTATGATGGCCATCCGTGAGAGCAAGAGTAGTGTCAAAGGAATAGTCCCTGACCACAGTGGAGTTATCTCCATTGTTAATGGTGTACCATATATCACTGTATCTGTGCGTACTTATATTGATATCAATACTCCCGTTCTGTATAACTGCATCCTCGGTGATTCCCTGGACTGCGATCTCATTATCTTCTTTAAAAGAAATAACGAGGGAAGAATACTGTGGACCCATCGCAATCCGGGTTGCATTTATATATATTCTATAAGTTCCGACATCCGGGGTCGGTATATTCACGCATTCTACATTATTCCTGTTATCGGGGACATCTCCGCCGTTTCCAAGGTGTGCCTCTCCATGTGGTCCGATGACTACGAGATCAAGGTCATTCACAAGCTGTGGGATCACAGAAGCATTTCCTGGATAGTCAGTCCACACAAGTGTGATTCGGAGTGGCTGTGTTGCATAATTTAGATCATAGGTAATGTTCCATGAATTCCCTGTATCATTTAGTCTTACTCTATCATGATATTTTACTGCCACAGAATTATGAGGGAA
>DANZ01000157.1 GCA_002501695.1 Methanolobus sp. UBA474
ATCGCACCGCATTCTTCCACATTTGCGGCGATGGCATAGGAGTTCGCGTCAAATATCTTTCCTGGCTGTAGTTCCGCTCCGGGCTCGATAAGCTCGTCGCCTGTCGAGATAATGCCTACGAGAAGCTTCTTTACAGGAACTTCCATTTTACCGATAGACGCCAGCACTCCTATCTCCCTTGAACCGATGCGGGTATTCTTCCTGAGCACACGTTCTCCTTTCATTAGGTCCGAACCTGCGCGCATGATGTTCTCGGCGATGTGCACTGGCTGATAGATCTGGACAATATCTTCTGTCTGCTTCGTCTGCTCGACCATGATGACTGCGTCAGAGCCTTCCGGGATAGGTGCGCCTGTAGAGATCTCTATGGCTTCTCCGTCATTAACAAAGAAACTGTCAGCACAGCCCGCGGGAATGGATGCTGTCAGCCTGAGGGATACTGGCTCCGGTTCTGTCGCCATGTAAGTATCCCTGGCGCGCACGGCGTAACCATCCTTCACGGAGCGGTTAAATGCAGGCACGTTAACTGTCGAGAGCACATCCTGAGCCAAGATACGCCCGGTGGCATTGCCCATATGCACAAATTCGGCTCCGGGAAGTACTTTTATTCGGTTTACCAGCTTTCTTGCATCTTCTGAGGAGATGAGTTCTCTGAATTCCTTGCGTTCCATGTGCCCTTATTTTTCTTCAAGATACTCTATAAGCGTTTTGTTAAGCTTGAATATCCTTGAGGTAACATACCATAGTCCCAGAAGGTACACTCCCCAGGTGGGAATGGAAAGTAGTTTCAGGGTAGAGTTGTCATCAAGGGCTTCAAAGACTATCAAAAGGGTCACAGGCATAAGCAGCAGTATGGCCATTACCGAATCGTTCAGGTATTTCAGGTTCTCCATCACTACTTTGCCTTTTTCTCCTGTTATGTTCATTTTTATTCCTCGGTCAGGTTTTATGATAAAATATACCAATATTAATGCTTCATCTGTTGCGAAAGCACTGCATGATGCAACCGGATATTATTTTACCATTTGTATATAATTGTTATAGTATATAATTAGGTAATGCCTGACAGAGTTATCAAAATAGAATGTGGAAGGTAGGATCCTTCCATAAATATCTCATTTGAAAATAGGAGTGCCTGTATTCTGGGTGATGTATTTGAAAGCCTCTACCATCTTCTTTGTAACGGGCCCCGGCTTTCCATCTCCTATCGCACGTCCGTCGACCTTGACAAGAGGAGCGGCTTCCGCAGCTGTACCGGTGACGAATATCTCATCGGCCGTATAGAGGTCGAACATGCCCAGGTTCTCAACATGGACCGTGGTACCCATTTCCTCAAGCAGCTCGATGGCTGTCGCCCTTGTAATGCCTCTCAGGTTGTTGACAGTCGGAGGTGTATAGACCTTCCCGTTCTTTATAATGAATATGTTATCGCCCGAGCCCTCGGAAAGATAGCCGTTGCTGTCAAAGAAAATTGCCTCGTCGCCACCCTTTTCGTTAGCCTCGATCTTGGCAAGGATGTTGTTAAGGTAATTGAGTGATTTGATGTTTGGTGAAAGAGCATCTGCGGCGTTCCTTCTGACTGCGACAGTAACTCCTGTGAGTCCGGTCTCATAGAGGTCTCCGTACATTGCTCCCCATTCCTGGCTGATGATGAATATATTGGGCTTTGCGCATTTCCTGGGGTCGAGTCCAAGATCGCCGTTNNCCTCTTGAAACGATAGGCCTTATGTAAGCATCCCTGAGATTGTTCTTCCTGAGAGTTTCCAGGACCGCCTCTTCCATCTCTTCCTTGCTCAGGGGGATCTTCAAGGCTATGGCTGTTGCAGAGTCATAGAGCCTGTCGATATGCTCGCGTAATTTGAAAACACGTCCGTTGTATGCTCTTATGCCTTCAAAGACCCCATCGCCGTAGAGGAAGCCATGGTCATAGACCGATGTCGTAGCCTTCGATTTCGGGACATATTCGCCATTATAATAGATCAGTAGTTCGCTCATTATAAAGCCTCATTAAGTTAATGGTAGACTTGATGCTAAACTATTATATATTTCTATTCGCGAACCCAATTCCTCATTCAAAATTAATGTACTTTCCCGTCCGGTACAAAAGACTTTTATGTATAAACGCCTATTTCGTACCTCTGAGCATCTAAAGTGGTCCCGTGGCTTAGCCAGGATATAGCATCGGGCTTCTAACCCGAGGGTCGAGGGTTCAAATCCCTTCGGGATCGCTTTATATTTTTCTCAGTACATTTAAAACAAAAGAAGGAAAGCATTCATTGATTTCACGATACTGAATGCTTTATTGATCTATTCATATGTCCTGCGGTAAGTCAAACCGGCATTACACTTTTTGCATCTTCCTGAACCACTTGTCGAGCTCTTCCCAGTCTACTATGTTCCAGAACGCGTCTATGAACTTACCTCTCTCGTTCTTGTAATCCAGATAGTAAGCATGTTCCCATACGTCAAGGGCCATAATTATCGGATAGTCAGGTATCACGTTAACATTGTGCTTTTCTATCTGCATTATTCCAAGCCTGTTGGTGTCTGTGCAGAAGGTCAGTGCTGCCCAGCCGGAACCTTCCACGCCTGATGCGACCTGGCTGAATTCCTTTTTAAACCTTTCAAAGTCCCCAAAGTTCTCTTTTACCGCGTCGGACAGTTCGCCTGTTGGTTCTTTACCTGCTTTCTCCGCAGGTGTCATCTCCCACCAGAAATAATCATGCAATACGTGGCCGCCCAGATTAAAAGCAAAAGCCTTGGCAGTTGCCTTATAGTCAAAATCCGTCCCTTC
>DANZ01000112.1 GCA_002501695.1 Methanolobus sp. UBA474
GCACCGGAACTTGCAGATACCGGCGTGAATAATGTAAATATCATTCCCAGGCAGATCAACGTGCCCATGATCTTTTTTCTAATATCGCTTATCTCATTCATCGTAACCACTTCAGTTGTTTTTTATATACCCGTCTTTTATGAGCACTGTCCGATCTACATATTTTTGCATTTCGGGGTCGTGTGTGATCATCACTATGGTGCATCCGTTACGATGCAGTTCGGAGAAGATACCCAGTATCTCCTCGCTGGTCTTTGAATCCAGATTGCCTGTAGGTTCATCGGCAAGGATCAGGGAAGGCTCGTTTATCAGAGACCTGGCTATGGCGACCCTCTGGCGCTGTCCTCCCGAAAGCTCTGTGGGTTTGTGATACATCCGGTCATCAAGACCAACCAGTTTTAGCAGGTCCTTCGCCCTCTGCGCAGGGTTGTGCCCCATCTTGGAATTGGAATAGGTAGGAAGCAATACGTTCTCGTATGCGCTCAGTCGGGGTATAAGGTTAAAGCTCTGGAACACAAAGCCTATCTCAAAACCCCGAAGCTCGGCAAGCTCGTTGTCAGAGATGGCACATGTGTCCTTCCCCATCAGCACAACCTTACCGCTTGTGGGCCTGTCCAGGCATCCGATCATGTTCATCAGGGTGCTCTTCCCGGAGCCCGACGGACCCATTATGGCAACGAATTCCCCTTTCTTCACACACAGATCGATCCCGTGAAGGATTGGAACGTCCATATCCCCGAGACGATAACTTTTCCTGAGGCTGCAGATATCGATAACAACATCCGTGCAGTCTGAAACCGGTTTTTCCAAGTCCTTGCCAACCATACATATTCCTCTAACATAATATCTTGAAACTTGTCTATTTTTCGACAGGTCAGACTATACCCGGGGAGTACTTAAGCTTTTCTATTAATCGACTGGTTGGTTAAAAAAAGAAGTAGTCGCCATGCGGGAAGCAAGCGAACATTATTCATGCCTCAGGGCTTCGACCGGGTTCAGGCGGGAAGCCCTGCTGGCAGGATAAACGCCTGCAACCAGCCCGACAATAACCGAGATGAAAAATCCCAGGAAGATCAGGTACATGGGAAAGATACGCGGAATATCAAGATAGGTCTCAACGATAAAAGACCCCGCTATACCCAGCATGGTCCCTATGATGCCACCGATCACGCCGACAACGACGGATTCCAGCATGAAGAGGGTCAGGATGTCAGACCTTGTGAAACCAAGGGATTTGAAAAGGCCGATCTCCTTTGTCCTCTCGGTCACTGTCACAAGCATGATGTTCATGATGCCGATAGAGCCCACAAGAAGAGCTACCAGAGCTATTATTGTGATCAGTATTGTAAGGGAATTTGAAAGCATGTCGAGCTGTTCCAGGATGTCTGCCTGGTTGAAGATGCGGTATGGCTTTGCGTCCTCGTTATCCAGGTCACGCGCCGGGACGCCAAGGTTTCTGGCAAGGCGCCTGTCCACCTCCTCAGACACCTGCCTAACAGACTGCGCACTTGCGGTCTTTGCGGAAAAGCCGGAGTAATCATCCACACCCAGAATGTCGTTCATGATCTGAATAGGGATATAGATAGACACATCCCTGTCAGGACCGCCCTGCACGAATGTGTTGTCCTCGCCTTCAAGTATGCCTTTGACCCTGAACTTCCTGGTCACGGTGGTGCCATCATTCCTGCGGAAAGTGATGTCTATATAATTCTTTACGGGAACGTTCCTGTCAAATTTTTCTTCGGCCACATCCTTCCCGAGGACAGCTACATAACCGTCCTTATCTGTAAGGAAACTGCCGGATTCGACACGCAGGTTGGATATTTCCTGCGTATCCTGGCTTACTCCCTGTACGTCTATCTGCCGGGTGGAAGAAACGTAAGTCACAGCAGCGGTCTGCTGATTGAAACTCGAGGCACCCACCACCCCCGGAGTGTTCTTTATCACTTCCAGCTGGTCATCATAGAAGATATTCACATCCTGGCTGTATATTATGATGAAATTGGAGCCAAGTGAGCCAAGCTCATCAGTGAAGTACTGGTTGAAACTGGCACCCAGCGAGACATTTGCAACCACTGCAGCCACACCTATGATGATGCCCAGAGTCGTGAGGGCTGAGCGCAGCTTTGCACTCCTGATGCTTCCAAGCGCTATGACCAGTGCCTGCCTGATGTCTATCATGTTATTCCTTCCTCAGTGCTTCGACCGGATCCATCCTTGCCGCCTTATTGGCGGGGTAGACGCCTGCTATCAGGCCGACACCGATAGCTACAACAAAGCCAATAATTATCTGCCCCACCGGAAAGATATTGGGCAGATCAAGAAAAGTATTGACTGCCAGTGCTGCTATGACCCCGATAGCAACGCCGAGTATCCCGCCGATCAGGCCCACTATCATGGACTCTATGATAAAGAGCACCAGAATATCCTTTTTAGTGAACCCCAGGGCCTTCATCAGGCCTATCTCGCGGGTCCTCTCGGCAACTGTCACCAGCATGATGTTCATGATACCTATCGAGCCGACAATAAGCGAGATCAGTGCAACCGAGGTCAGAAGGGATGTTAAGGCTGCAGATAGCTGGTTTGTCTGCTCGAGTATCTCAAGCTGGTCAAAGAGCACATAGGGTTTTGCATCATCGTTCTCAAGGTCCCGGTTTGGCACCCCGAGGCTGCGTGCCAGGCGTTTATCGATCTCATCCCCGGTCGTTCCAACGGCTTCCAGGCTTTCTGCCTTGATGAAAAAGCCGCCATAATAGTCGACCCCGAGTATCTCGTTCATAGTATCGATAGGTATGAAGATACGTATCTCCGGCTCGACGCCCGTCTGCGCAAAAGTTGTATTGGGATCTTGTATCACGCCTTTGACTGTGAATTTCCGGGTAACGACACCCCCGTCCTCGAGCCTGAAAGTGATCTCTATAGGGTTCTTGACCGATATTCTCTTATCGAACTTCTCGTTTGCCACATCCGCACCCAGCACAGCCACATACCTGTCATTGTCATTCAGGAATTCTCCCGAATCCATTACGATATTTGCGACCTCGTCATAGTCCTCGTTGACACCCTGGATATCTATCTGCCGGGCAGTGGAAAGATAGGTTACCCTCGCCATCTGCTGGTTAATGGGAGAAACACCGACCACACCAGGCGTATTACTTATAAGTTCAAGCTGGTTGTCAAAGAAGATATTTGTGTTCTGGCTATAGATAACAATGAAATTGGAGCCTACAGCGCCGATCTCGTCGGTAAAGTACTGGTTGAAGCTGGCACCAAGGGTGACATTGGCGATCACTGCGGCAACCCCGATGATGATGCCCAGGGTCGTGAGAGCCGACCGGAGCTTGGAACTGCCGATGCTCCCCATGGATATACTGAAAGACTGCTTCAGGCCCAGCATTGATCAGCACCTATTGCCTGTCCTTCCTCCGCCTGTACAGGATATAGCCTCCGGCAGCTATTACTGCAAGCAGGATCAGGGCCACTGCAATGCCAAGACTGTTGTCCTCATTTACAGTAACACTACGAAGCTGCCTCGTACCCAGCACAGTGGAGTGCTGGTTAACACCGTTCCTGTAATCGGCAGTTATCGTCATATTTCTCGGGGAAAGTGTGCTGTTGTCAGCAGAGGTCGCTTCGAACTGGATAGTAAAGAGCTCATCCGGGTCCATGGAGCCTATGAAATACTCCGATGGCGAGAACTCAACATCATCAGCCTGAAGGCGCACACTCACAGATGAGAGCTGGTTGGGATGAATGTTCGCTACATCGAACTCAAGCATCCCTTCACCGTTCTCAAGCACAAGAGAGCTTGAAGGTATGACCCTCACAGAGGAGGAATCTATGCTTACAGGGATCCTCCAGTTGTTACTTAAGGCATGGGAGTTTCCCGCGACCGCAAGATCGAGGTAGTAGGTGCCGTCCTCGATATCATCGCTCACCTTGATATTGTATGTGAGATTGACGGACTCACCGGGCCCGATGACACCGCTGTCGTGATAGGTGCCCGTTGTGACCTCTATGCCATCTGTTCCTTCCAGGGAGGCAGACTGTATCCTCGCATTGGTGTCAAATTCCTCTCCTTCTACCATTACAGATGCAGAGGTGGCGGCGTTTGATAAACTGAACCGGATAGTACCCCTGTCGCCAGGCATGAATACCTCCGGCTCCATTACAGGACTTCCCTGAAGCTGCACGCTGCCCCTGCTGTCAAAAGTGCTCTGGCCGACCCTTATATCGAATTCTTCCTGATACCACACGCCTTCTGTGGATTCCCTGTACCATATCTCGATCGATTCGATGCCATCCCTTGCACCTTCATCCACATAAAGGCGGTATTCGTGTACTGCTGCCCTGTCCGGACTCAGCACTCCGGTAGTCTTGTTTGCGTTTCCCGGGGAATCCAGTGTAAAAGGATATTCGGGGACCATTCGCACTGTAACGTCTTCCGCCCGCGAGAATCCAAGGTTCTCTATCTTGACCCATACGGTCACATACTCCCCGATCTCAGCGGGGACAGGCTGGTATTGTAATATACTTACCTCCAGGTCCGCTCCGGTTGCAGCTGCGGCAGGCATAGAGAGCAAAAATGATAGAACAATAGTACAGATGGCTATCTCGCATATTTTTCGATGATTACATGACAATGACATGTTTCCTCCTCAGTTTGCACCGATGACACCGTCTTTGAGATGGACGACCCTGTCCGCATATTCCGCCAGACCCGGGTCATGGGTGATCATTATGATAGTACGTCCCTTACTATGAAGATCTGTGAAAATGCTCATTATCTCTTTTCCGGTCTTTGAATCCAGGTTGCCTGTNNCAATTGCCACTCTCTGCTGCTGCCCGCCTGACAGTGCCGTGGGTTTGTAATTTATGCGGTCCTGCAGGCCTACCAGCCCAATTAGCTCCTTTGCCCTTTTCCTGCCATCGATGCCTTCTTTTTTATTGGCATACGTCGGCAGCTCCACATTCTGAAGAGCACTTAACCGGGGAACAAGATTGAATGTCTGGAACACGAACCCGATCTCAAGGCCCCTGAGACGCGCAAGCTCTTCATCTGTTATCTGGCTGATATCTTTTCCCATAATAAGGACCAGTCCGCAGGTAGGCCTGTCCAGGCACCCTATCATGTTCATCAGGGTGCTCTTCCCGGAGCCCGACGGACCCATTATGGCAACGAATTCCCCTTTTTTCACAGACAGGTCTATGCTTCTCAGGATAGGCACTTCCAGGTCCCCTACCTGATAACTCTTGCAAAGGCTGATAAGCTCAATGACAGGCTCTGCTTGCTTCGTGTTTTCGGTTGATCCGCCCATATTCTTCCCCTATAAGACTAAGTCTATCTTAAACCGGATCGACGATCTGGTAAAGACACTTTCAAGATAGATCCACGGATAAATGATCGCAGATAAAAAGAAACAGGTTTTAAAATATAAATAGTTACTTTGATTGGACATTTTCAAACAGATATGTAACAAAATATAAATATACCTGTAGCTTAAAGTGTTTGTCTATTAATCGTCAAGTCTGAATATGCACATATCAAGCTTGAACTACAGGAGAATGAAACATGCTGGAAGTACTGACAGACCCTAACGGGTTCTTCAAAAGGAAAAGTAATGAAGAGACAGAGTTTAAGACACCTTTGGCAATCATACTGATAATGGCAATAGTCGGTGCCATCACTGCTGTTGTGGTAGTACAGCAAATGATGGGAGCACTTCCCGAAGAGGCCGCAACCTTTGCAGGAATAGGGGCAGTGGTGGGAGCGATCTTTGCAGTGATCGGGACATTTATAATGTGGGGTGTCTACGGTGCAATATTTTACGTGATCTCCATACTCTTTAAAGGGGAAGGAAGTTTCAAAAGAGTAATGGAATTTATATCATACGGATTCATACCTTCCATCATAAGTTCCATAGTCTCTGCAATATATACAAGCAGAGCTTATTCTAATATCGATTTCTCTAACCCGGAGCTGATACAGGATGCTCTGCTGTCTGACCCGACCCTCCGAATTGCAGGCATCGTAGGGATACTGTTCATGCTCTGGAGCGCTAACATATGGATATTCGCACTGGTCCATTCCAGAGGATTATCAGTGAAGAATGCCGCCATTACCGTGGGAGTGCCGGTTCTGCTCTATATTATTTATACAATATACCAGCTGAAGATCCTTGGTGCATGAAAGTGAAATATATAGCAAGAATATTTGTTGCGGCCTTCCTTGTCATGGCCGTGGTCTCACCTTTTGCCCTTGCAGCCACTACCGGCGAGTTACGCCCGACGGTCAGCCTGAGTTACGATATCGAACCCGGAGCCTTCATGCCCGGAGACACGGGTACCATCACTATTACCCTGAAGAACATGGCTACCGGCGGAGTATACGTCACCGAGGATGATGAAACGCTGAGCATGAACGCATACATTGCCAGTGCGACCATTGGCGGGAACGGTAATTTCGAGATCCTGGATAAAGGCTACAGCAATATCGGCATGCTTGGACCGCAGGACACTATCGAGCTCTCCTTCAATGTAAAAGCCAAGGATAATGCCTCCATCGGGACACATTTCCTGAACCTGCAGCTTGTGGGCGGGAGCAATATGTACGACCTTAACTACAGGATCCCGGTCAAGATCGATGACCGCGATCTGCAGATCATCCTCTCGGACGTGCCTTCCACCATGATGAACGAGATTTCAACAGTCAGTGTAGAGGTAGTCAACAGGAGGCCAAATACAGTGACAAGCGTCATCGTAAGCCCTGAAGGGGAAGGCATGGTGTTCACACCGTCCGAGTATTTCATCGGGTCCATCCCTGCAGGTAACAAATCAACCGCTACCTTCACGCTGAACACTATGTACAGCAGCCCGGAAAAACGGGATATGTCTTTTAATGTATCTTACTTTAATGGTGATAACCTCCGCCAGACCGGTAAGGTCACAAGGCAGGTAGAGGTTATCGGCCAGCATTCCCTGATCTTCACATCCCTTGACGTATCTAAGGCAGGCAACAGGTATACGGTTGCAGGAGACCTGAATAACTTCGGCACCACCGACGCAAAGAACGTTATAATTTCCATAGCAGGGTCTGACAAAGTAATACCAGCCCAGCCATATGCAAGATATTATATCGGCACGCTTGAGACTGATGATTTCAGCAGTTTCGAACTATCCGCACAGGTACTGTCCAATGATATCACAGAGATACCAATAACCATCGAGTTCAGGGACCCAAACAGCGCCTACATGTCCATCAGGGAGAATATCTCTATCGGCGGCAGCACAATTTCTGCGTCTTTAGATGAGGAGGAAAAGAGCAGTCCGACGATCCTCTGGGCAGTGGCAGGAATAGTTGCTATCGGAATAGCTGCATTGATATATAATTCCTGGAAGAAGCGCAGGGAAGATGAAGGCAGTCTGCGGCCCGAAGAAGAAGAAGAAGAAGAAGAAGAGGATGAAGACGGGATCCCTGACTACTGAGGAGTGCTGACATGCCGGAAAACATTGTAGAGATAAAGAATGTGACAAAGATATACACTCTCGGTGAAAACAAGATCTACGCCCTTAACAAGGTCAGCGCAAGGATCGGAAAAGGGGATTTTGTCACTATTATGGGATCTTCCGGCTCCGGGAAGAGCACCCTTCTCAATATGCTTGGCTGTCTTGACCTGCCCACCAGCGGAAAAGTACTGATCAATAACACCGATATCTCCAAACTGGATGATGACGGGCTCACTTCCCTGAGAAGGAACAATATCGGCTTTATCTTCCAGCAGTTCAACCTGATCCAGACCCTGACGGCCGTTGAGAATGTTGAGATCCCCATGATATTCAACGGGGCGTCCCCTGCAAGACGCAGAAAGAAAGCACTGCAGCTGTTCCGCAGGGCTCAGCTTCCGGCAGAATATGCACACCACAAGCCCAATGAGCTCTCCGGGGGGCAGCAGCAGAGAGTGGCAATTGCAAGAGCGCTTGCAAACGATCCGCCCATATTGCTTGCCGATGAGCCTACAGGCAACCTGGATTCAAAGACCGGGCATGGCGTCATGGAACTTCTCAGGGAGCTGAACCTGGCGGGCACCACCGTAATCGTGGTCACGCACGACCCCAGGATGGAGGAATATTCCCGGACGACCATAAGACTGCAGGACGGAGAGATCCTCAGATGAAAGTGAAGATCCCATACATGACCAGTAACAATATGTACGCAGAGCTGGCAAAAAGAAATCTCAAGCGCCAGTCCGTCCGTACCATACTTGCAGCCATCGGCATCATCATAGGGGTCATTGCAATATCTTCGCTGGGGATCCTTGGTAACAGCCTCAAACTCTCGGTCACGGACTCCTTTGCAGATGTAGGGAACAAGCTTATAGTATCTCCTGTCCCGGGGGAGGATCCGATCACAGATAAGCAGGTCGATCTGATCAAGAAGAGCGGGAACATAGAAAGTGTGATACCTGTGGCATCCAGCGGGGAGCTGATCGAGTATAAGAGCGGCGGAACTACGATCCAGTCATATGTTGCAGTCTATAACCTCGAGAGGGACGATCTTGATAAACTTGTCGAGCTGGAAGAGGGACGCTATTTCAAGCCAGGGTCTACGGACTGCGTAGTGGGCTCCAGTGTAGCCAGTAACCTGGACCTTAAACCCGGCCAGAAAATAGAGATCGACAATTCCAACCTGAGAGTTGTCGGGATACTCAAGGAACGGGGACTTGGGTTTGACATAAATACGGACAGCGGGGTCTTCACATCCGCAGAGATGTACAATAAATTGTACCCTGATGCCGATGAAGGTTATGACACGGTCATAGTCATAGTAGATGATATGGATAAAATAGATGCTGTTGCAACTGAGATCGAAGATCGCATCAATAAGAAGGATGAGCTTGTTACTGTCTTTGCCACAAATCTGATAACTGAAAGCCTTGATGATGCATTCAGGTTCATTTCCCTTTTCCTCATGGGCATCGGTTCGATCTCACTGCTTGTTGCAGGAGTGAGCATACTCAATGTGATGCTGATGTCCACCATGGAGCGGACAAAGGAGATAG
>DANZ01000063.1 GCA_002501695.1 Methanolobus sp. UBA474
AAAGCTCTTTTTTAAAGAACTCTCCTGTCATTAACGCCCGTATCCAGTACAGATCCCCGGAACCAAAGAGATGAGAAGCTTTAATTTTTTCTGAAATGATAAATTGCACCATTCCCATTTTTGTAAACCCTGAAGTCTCGTCCAGTACATCCATTTCCTTCCAGGATTCAGGGTCTTCATCTTTCAGATACTGCCATTTCACTGCTGGCATAAATGACTCGGGATATTCAATGCTTTCATCAATATTTATAAAAAGGCTGAATGGTCCCTTTCTGAGCTCTTTGTCAAATCCAAAATAAACTGCAGGGCATACGTCAGGAAGAACTACAAAAGGTTTGCATATGCCACTGGTTGTTATCTCATCCAGGCAATTCCTGAAGTCGAGGTTGTTCTTAGTAAAAATATATTCTGGCTGAGTATCTTTTCCATTAGCATCGTAACTGATCTTAAAATCTTTGATCCTTGGAGGACAGAAAAAACCGGGATCGACACGATTACCATTGATCTCGTATTCTTTTCCATAGTTCCCTCCCGCCAGCCGGGTGCGGATCCAGTAATTTTCTTTCCCATTGACCCTGACTGGTTTTACATCAGGCATATTAGGGATCGTTAAAACCGTGGAATCGAAAATGGATTTAGTGTCTCTTCCGGAATTATTCCGCCTGCTACATATGGTATTGTTACTGAGGTTTTTCTTGTCACTTTCATCGATCTCAAGAATGCTCCAGCTTTCTCCATCCCAGTACTCCCATGAAAGTACTGGGATATCCGATCTATCAAGTGAGCTCGGCTTGCCGTGATCTAAACTGAAACTCAGACTAACTTTATATCCTTCTTTTGAAAAGGCATCTTCAGATGCTATGTAAAAGATATCGTAAATTTTTGGTTTTGTTCCGAAAGGATACAGTTCCTTTTCAGGACTATCTATTGGGACAGGGGTATCATTATAATATAAAGAATCAGGATCTATGCCCTGTAAATTAGTTCTTTCAGAGGTATCTCTGCTATCTGTATGCGCTCTTTCCACGGTTTTGTCGAAAAACCGCTTGCGAGCTGCTTCAAGGATGTTCTTAGCCTGTTTTTTGCTGCATTGAAGCCGGGCTGCCAGCTCTTCTTCGCTGAGTTTTAACAATTCCTCTACAGTTTCAATTTTATTCTCTACGCTGTTTCCTGCAAGTTTTGAATAAAACACATCTCCTATTCCCAGGACCTTTCTTACAGATTCACTTTTATTTAAAGAGATATGTAGCGGTGAAACTGACACCTTAAGCCCGGTTAAGCTCAGATCTTTAAATTCGCCTATTTGATTTTCAGATATCCTGCACTTTATCCACCTGCTCTCTATACCGTTAACCTCTACTTTATCTGAGATCACGACATCACTTTCGGTTTCTTTACACTCACCCAGAACAGGATCCTTTTTAACGATCACCTGACTTCCACTAACCGCAACGCTCCCAAAGAGGGGCCATTTTATTGTTTCAACTTCTTTTCCACCCTTTTTCTCTTTAATCTTTATCCCATATCTCCACTCAGCCAGGCTCTTCTGGCCCTCTGTATCATTATATCCCAGCTTATGCAGTAAGTTCACATCACTTCCATCGAAATTAATATTAATGGACCCTTCTTTCAAGTTGAAGAGATTTTCATCTCCAATATAGAGAATATGTTCCTGTAAGGATCCATCCCCTGTAAAAAGCTCTGCCGGCCCTGCTCCATTTATAGCTTCTTTATGATCAAATATTTCATCTTTGTCTTTTATCACACTATAAACAGATACTATCTTTGATGGAGTAGCAACAATATTTCTCTCGGTTTCAAAGATAACCGGTTTCCCATCAGGACCATCTGCAGAAGCCTGAACAAAAGACTCCACAATAACATTTTCAGAAGCTCCTTCGCTGAGCACGAATGTAAGCGGAACTCTTGCAGGGCTGGCAGGGATCAGTGAGGAATTTAGCATTTCAAGGAAAGAAATAAAATGCTTTTGAGGTGCTTCATTTAACCTGCTGGCAATGGTCTCTGACATGTTGGCAAAGATTCTTGAAAGGATGACTCCAAAGTCCTTTTCATCTTCCGTATTCCACTCCGGCAAATAAAATGGTGCCTTTTTCCTGATCTCTTCCAGGGCCATTTCTGAATTCATCTGGCTGATCCGGGGAGCTTTCATCGGATCACACACCCTCTTTTATGTAAAATGGATAGACAAGATTGAATTGGGTATTGGTTGTGCGGACCTTGTAATCAATGTTCATCAAGAGCTTCCCCTCCTCTGCTGACCTTGTATCAGCCTTTACATCAAGTACTTCTATCCGCGGTTCCCACTTTGTCAATGCCTCATGAACAGTATTTTCTATAAGATGGAGGTTCAGGGTATCCATCGAACAGAAAATATATCTGTTTATACCACACCCAAAATCAG
Organism: Methanolobus sp. UBA474; assembly: GCA_002501695.1. Classification (GTDB taxonomy): domain Archaea; phylum Halobacteriota; class Methanosarcinia; order Methanosarcinales; family Methanosarcinaceae; genus Methanolobus. The sequence continues at coordinate 2,423 of DANZ01000063.1, forward strand.
GTCGCATCAAACGCTCACCTTTTGCAGTCCCAAGGATGATCCTGATAGCCTCTTTAATATCATCCTCAAAGATTGAAACTGCCACTTTCCCATTGTGGTCCACACTCAGTGGAAACTTCCACCCTGCTCCCAGAAACTCCCTGCCCATTTCTAATCTCCCTTTTCCCAAAGACCATAACCAATTCAATCCAATTTTTGCCTTTAACCTATCAGCACCGTGGGGCACCCCATCACAATTGTGTTAGGAGGGCCGATCTCTGCGATGATATCTCCCTGTCTGGCAGCAGGAAGATTGTTGATGAACACCGTAGCACTTCCTGCAATCACAATTCCTCCCACATGAGGTACTACCCCTGAGGAAAGAGGACAGTTATGAAGATCAGCTGTTCCTCTCCAGGCAGGCAGCCCTCCTATCAGTACATCAGGACTTCCCGGCCCCGGGCCTAAAGGAGTTCCATGTGATGTCGTATCCCCAAATCTTGCTGCAGGCGGCATTGAAATTCCTCAGTTTATCTTCACAGGCATTCCCTGGATCATCAAAGCGGCATTGGACTTCAGTGTTAAAGAAGTGGTGCCCTCGATCTCGACAAAGTTTGCCTTTATTGTAAGCTTCATAGCACTTTCCATTGCAATGGAATTCTGTACGGAGTCAATGATAATTTTGTTATTCCTGTTCTTATCCACAATTTCTATCTTTTCCTGGCCGCCGGAATCGTCCAGGATGATACTATGTCCTCCTTTGGTGTGTATCTCTATCTTTTCCTGCTTCGCTTTGTCATTATCGTTGAATATGAGTTCATGCCCGCTTCTGGATCTTATCTTGCGGATGTTGTTCTTTCCATCGGCATTGGTTTCAGGTGGCTTGTCCCTGCCGTTCCAGAGAGCTCCGATCACATAGGGATAGTTAATATCCCCATGAGCAAAGGCCACAAGCACTTCATCGTCCACCTCTGGATAAAAGACAAGCCCCCTTCCCGGCCCAGCCATGGGACTTGCGACCCTTGCCCAGTAGCTTTCATCTTTCTCGCCTCTCCATGGCAGGTTTACCTTTACTCTGCCGCGCCCTTCAGGATCACGATTACTCGTTACAATTCCAATTGCAACTCCGTACATGTTACTGTTCTGATGCCTTTCTTCCCGGCTCAACAATTCATTAAGGCCCATTACAAACACCTTCTAACTTCAAGCGTTGTTCTGTAGCCGCTTTCCCCGAGTACATGCCTTGCTTTTGTAACATAATAAACTCCACTGAAGAGCCGTTCTCCCACTTTTTTTATGTTCACTGTCATACCAGGCCGCAGATGAGGATCACCGGCACATTCAAGAGTTCCTGTAATGAATCCCATGTTCCTTCTTTTCAGTTCAGAAAGAGCAATTGCTTTTGCTTCTTCTCTGGAGCTTATGACCCTCCCTTCCAGTTTGACCTTGCTCAATTTACCCTCGGCTTTCTCTACAATGCTTGAAAAATCGGGGATACCTACCTTGCTTTCAATATCCTTGAGCTGAACGACTTCTGAAATGGCTTTCTTTTCTTTTTCGCTCCATGCCGTTACCCTCACTTCAGAGATCAGGCCTGAAGAGCTCATTCTGGGACTGAAGCTTATTATATTCTTATGGAATTCAAAACTTATATCCGCGTTATGATCGTCTTTGGGTTTTCTAAAAAAGAGAGTTCTATCTCTTACAAAAAACTCAAACCCTATATTTTTTGCAAGTCTCTGCAAAAAAGCATAGTCCATTTCATCGACCTTTCTCTCTATCTTTTGATGGACCAGCAGTTTATCGCTTTCTACGCCCTCAGGAGACAGATCATTCTTTATAGCGATCTCCCGGGCAACATCCGCATAGGTCACATTATCACATTTTACTTGATGCTGTTTTTTTTGAAGGTCATGAGAAAGATCATAACCTTCTACGGCCAGCGTGGGAGGTCCTCCTGACAAAAAACCAGGAGATAGCGCTTTGATCTTGCCTCTCATCGATCCTTGCTCATCAGGGGCCCAAACATATCCAAAGAAGATCATAAGCTTGGTACCGGGGTCAATACGCCTGTCGTCCAGCCATTTGAATTGCTCTGTAGCGATATCGAACTGTTCATTAAAAGAGATCTTAAACATGCCAGGACTCTCCAGATCCTCATCGATTTCCACCCCGGTGATGTCTTCCTTTGGAATGGTCTCGTTATTATCTGCCCATTTCACAGTAAGAACAGGTACATATATTTCCCGGCCCACTATCATATCTGTCATGTCTCACTCCAAAGAAGGTATGATCAATTCCATTCCGGGTTCAAGCAATCTGGGGTCATATATCCTGTTCTTGTCAGCAATATGCCTCCAAAGTGCCGGATCTCCATATTCTTTGTAGGCGATCGACCACAAGCTGTCCCCCTGCTTTGTTACATATACCTTTGTCCTGTCAGGGGACTGTTTGTTCCTTTCACGTTCATTAAGCTCCATCTTGAACTCTTTAAGTGTTATACTGAGCCTGGCCCTGACAGGAATGCCATTTGAGCTGAACATTGTAAATCGTGTGGTCAATCTTTCCAGGACACCGATAAAAGGTTCTTCTGAAGGCATGCCCCATATGAAACGCAGAGGTGGAGGAGCATCCAGTTCGGGATCAATGTTCATAAGCTCAGAAAGCTGTTTTGTAAATCTCCGAACATCAGTTCCTTCCTCATAGGTATCATAAAATGCTTCAAGCGTGATACTGCCAGCATTCCCTTTTACGTATTGCATATAAGGCGATTCAAGACCCGGTATGGATATCTCTGCAAAAGTATTGCTCTTCTCAATGGAATATTCTGGCGGGAAATACAGGATCTCGATCTGTTGCATTTTGTTCTTTCCACTCAGAATTTCAATGAACCCTTTTTTTGGCCCTGCATTTACTGCCATTTACAGAATTCCCCTTCTTTCATATTCTATCTTTAACCGGTGGTCTATCTGCCTGTAAACCTTTTCCGAGATTATGTCCATGTCGAGCTGGCGTTTGAGATCCCTTTCAATTTGGGAATAGATAGTTGCAGATTGTGCCATTATTGTCTCTTTTGTAAGGACCATGGTTTTTTTTATTTCAGTTAGTTTCTGCTCTATCAAATGCTCAATATCAGAAGAAGAAAATAGATAAAGCTCTTTATCGGCTTCAAGAATGTCTCTTCGTTTAGTGCTTGAAGAATTAAGGATATTCTTTCCGATTGCAGAGTTCTGAGCCTCTTTAATTTTCATTGCATGTACGGGATCAAGGGCGTTTGGTCCATATTCATGGATAGGATGCAACTGGCTACTTCTGTTAGCATCGGCTAAGCTAATAGAAGGTATAAACAAATTGTTATTCCATAGGAAGTAAGCATTCTTGACAGAATTCCTTTTAAATGATCCTGCACTCGGTCTTTTCTCCATGTTTTGGATATCCGTATTGGAAGCCGGTCTTAAAAAACGTCTTGTGCTCAAAAAAGATGTAGCTTTCAAAGTGGAAGGTATTGTTTCCTTTGAAGGGATTCCCGTAACATATGGAGCAAACATTGTGCCCATTCCTTTAGTGGCAACAGGGATCCACCGGAACAGACCTTTTGGAAAATGACCTCTGTTATCTTTCCATGCGGGGGCCTCTGGAATTGGCTTATGGGGAATGCATGGGAACATTTGCCTTAATGTATGAACTGACAGATGAATTTTACTTTTATAAGTGATGAACCTTCGGATAATTCGACTATGAACAAGTGTTGGGAAAACGATATACTTTCTTTTCCCCACTCTGTGTTTCTTTATAATTCTTTTATGGAACTCTGGATCAGATAAAGTAAGCATTTTATCTCCATCCGTTAACTATCCTTCTTAATCCCACGATGAACCAGTTCTATTGACTCAAATGCAATTGAATTGCTGTCGGCCTTAAGGTCAGGTCCTGCCCATTTAACCGGATATGCAGCGGAAAAGTTCCAGCGCCATTTATCTTCGCCGGCAGCATCCATTAAAATAATCGCGCCAGATCTTCTTTCGAACTTCCCGTTCACCACATCCTGATACCACTGCCACATCTGGTCGAGTTCGGTAATTCCCCGCTTAAGAATGATGTGCTGATACTTTGTCCTTTTAGGAAGCTGATGCACAAAATCGTTGACACCTCCTTCCTCATAGGATTCGGTCTCAGTTTCTATCTGAAGCCCAGTAACCTCTGACATCTGGGCAAATGTGATCCCTTCAATTTCTACACGAAACCGAAAAGACATGAACGGACCAAATTTTCCTGCAGTGGCCACCATTTTCACCCTTTACATCCATAGAATTTTCAGGATAAGTTATTCTATCTCCAGAATACTCCGCTGTTTCTCTTCCCCCAGGCGACGATTGATCCTGGAGATCTCCTCACACCATTTATGCCGATCCCTGTGTTCCATATTGATTATCTCTTCAAGGGACCAGTGGAAGTGATATGCAATAAAGGCTACCTCCTCGTATATCCTATCGAGGGGGTAGCCTCCAATTCCCCCAAATACTCACTCTCAATATCGAATTGCTCTCCGCATTTCGGACATGTCGTCCTTAATTTAGCTGTTCCGTCTTCGTTAATCCTGCTGTAGAATTCCTGCAGGTAGGCAAGGTCCGAAGCAAAGAGGTTCTCTATCGTATTTGTGCTGATGTGCTCCAGCTTCCCAAGTTTCGTGATCACCCTTGAAAATAGGACCACAGTAAGGTAAGCTGCATTTGACTGTACTTTAGGGTCCTTTAACGGAAGTATCTCATCTGCTGCAGTGGCCAGGCGCATGATACCATTTTTATGCAGAGTTCCATCCTTGTCCACATATCCCCTGGGCAAAGTAAATTCAAATTCGGTCTGGAATGTCACTGACCTACCTCCACATTATCTTCAGGAAACCCTCTTGAAGCCTTCATGCACAATTTCCAGGGTCTCAACAGCAACTTCATTACCCTTGGCACTGAAGTCCACAGGATCATATTTGCTTGGCCATGCTCTTACAATATCCCAGCGGGCCTTATCGCTTCCAGCCTCGTCGATAAGTACAATGGACATATTTTTCCTCGCCTCCTGCGCACCTGCATCTATGACCTGCTGCCTCCAGTTATAAAGGTCCATGGAATCTGTGATTCCCCATTTAAGGGTGATGTTCCCATATTTGGTTATACCGGAGAGCTTACGGAATACAGGTATTTCATCCCCTTCTCTATATTCAACTGGGTCGGTGGTGGTATCTGCAAAAGTGCACTCGCTAAAACCCGCCTGGCTTATTCCATCGATCTCAACCCTGAACCTGAACTGTCTGTACGGATCCTGTCTTACCAATATTAATTCCTCCAATGATTATTCTTTCTTTCAGGAATGCAATTGTTTTTCATTCCGCAGCCTCACTACCGCCTGCCCACTGGGCTATACGGAATATCACGAATTCTGCAGGTTTTACAGGAGCTATGCCAATCACACAGATCAACCTGCCATTATCAATATCATCCTGGGTCATAGTTGTCCTGTCGCATTTTACAAAGAATGCTTCTTCGGGTTTCATACCCATCAGAGCTCCGTCCTTCCATACCGTAGTAAGGAACTGGGTGATCGTTGCCCTGACCCTTGCCCAGAGCCTTTCGTTATTTGGCTCAAAAACTACCCACTGAGTACCCTTTTCAATAGACTCTTCAATGTAGATGAAAAGACGGCGGACATTGATATATTTCCAGAGTGGATCTAGAACGATATTTCTTGCACCCCATACGAGTATTCCCCGATCCGTGAAGTTTCGGATCACATTGATCCCCCTGGGATTCAGAATGCCCTGCTCTTCCTTGCCGAGGCTGAATTCAAGTCCTACTGCCCCTCTTACTACCTCATTTGCAGGAGCCTTATGCACTCCGCGCTCGGTATCGCTGCGTGCATAGATTCCGGCAATATGCCCGCCAGGCGGGATCTGCTTCATTTGCCGGCTCAGAGGATCATACACCTTTAACCATGGATAGTAGATAGCTCCATACTTGGATTGTCTGCCGGCGGTACTTGTAATTGACAGACTTGAAATGTTTGGTTTGTCTTTCCCCACTTCAAGGATAGCAAACCTGTCTTTGAGGGTTTCGCACTGGGTAAGAAGATCGCTTATGAAGGTCTGCATTTCCGTTCCCGAAGGAAGTTGATGCAGATCCGGAGCACAGAGGATCGATATTTCATCAATATCGCCCAAAGCAGTAAGCCCGTCTTTTGTCCCCGGCACTGCTGCAGGATCGCCAAGGAAGTCACGTCTGCTAAACGGCACTGATGATGTGGTTTCTTCCGTATCAAGGCCATTTGACAGAGCCTCGAAAAAAAGATTGTTATTCGTGTTTGAAGGCCGGCCTGAACCGTCCAGGACCACAAGATATGAAAGACTGTTCAGTGGGTCTCCTAACTTTTTGCGGAAAAAATCCGGTGATGTTACATCTTCGGAAAGGTTGTCAAAAGTCTCAATATGATCCGCTCTTTCAAGCATTTCCCTTAATTTCCGATCTTTCTCTGTATCAGGAACGTTAAAGTTTGCCGGAAAACTTACTCCTTTCCAGTATGCTATTGTTAGCTTAAAGGATCGCTTTCCAGCAGGCTCATCATTTTCAGGGTCCATTGAAGAGTTTTCAACCCTTACAGCAACCCTGTTACCCCATGTCCCTTCTCCTGCAGCCAGGAAGACCACTTCGTCCTTGGTCAAAGCAGCAGTCTTTGCTCCTCCAGTGTCTTCATCACCCCTTCGGACAACTCGTGCAATATAGCAGCGTTTACCACCATTGATGAAAAACCCTTCCACCGCATATGGAAGGTAAGAATCTTCGGTATAACCGCCGTAAACCCGCATGAACTGAGCCCAGCTTGTAACCAGTTTAGGCGGGATCGTGGGACCGCGCTCGGTCAGGCCGAGGAAACCAACTGTACTTGTGCTCACACCCTCGATCGGCCTGGCACCGATTTCAAATTCTTCTATGTAGATTCCTGGTGTTAAATACTCTGGAATGATGTTCTCCTCCTTATCTAGTTATAATGTCATTGAATATCTTTCTCTGAACCTGTCATTTATCAAAATGTTAAGAATGAAAGCAGAAAAACGATGAATTATATATTCTATATTCGTACCTTCAAATGTCTGAATCACATATTTCTTCAGGGAAGAGAGATCATCCCCGCTGAAACAATTTGGAACTCCTTTGCAGCAACGTTAATTGTTCTGGTATTCCCGTTTTTTTTACTCTCAATGCTTACCTCCCCTTCACTTTCAATACCGCTCAGATAAAATACAAAACTTCCATTCTCATCGCTTACAGTTTCCATATCTCTGCCTATTACCCTTAACCGCGCACCTTTTACTGGTGCACTTGCTGCATCTCTGACACAACCCCTTATAAGTGTCGCATTTTGAGAAAATGGATAAACAGGTCTCGGTATGAGAACGATCTCACTTACCGGACCCTTCAGATCGGGAACAGATGAAATATTAACAGTCAATTCCTGTGGGAAATACAGATCAGAGTTAATGCTCACAGTATGATTTCCAGCTTTAAGATATGTGAAGAGATAATAGCCGCCGGGGTTTTTTATGGCTTTTTTGTCTATTTCCTTTATCTCTACCCGAATGCCGCCAATTTGTTCTTTTTTTGTAAAATCATCGATCAGTTTAACTGCAAAAGAAAGCCTGGTTGTTAATACGTTATCCAGATATGCAACATACTGACCGTTCTCATAAGGTATGGAAAAAGCCATGTCATCATTCCTCTTTCTTTACCATCTTTTGCATGTAGTTCATTTCTTTGGATACAACTCTCTGAACGCTCATTTCCCGGACTGAATTGATCACGACCGGAGTTACCACGTAGCAAACAGAAGACTTGAGGGATCTGCCCTGAAAGGTGGTCCAGATCTTCGTAAGGTCGTCCAGATTGAGGGACGTTAGCGTTATGTGCAATTCATCTCTTTTGTCAAGGTTTCCCTTCAAAAGCGATCCGCTAAGAATATAATTATCGTGCAGGATCTGCAGAGCTCTTCCCAACACTCTATGCTCTTCCAGTGTTTTTTCAGTTTTATCCTGTTCCCCGGAAGATACATGAGAGGTAAGCATATAATACAATTCAAGAATCTGAGGCGGGAACGTAACCTTTGTTGGATCTGTCACCTGCAACTCATGGTTCTTTAAATGAGCATTTTCAAGTATCTGATATAGGAACAGTGACAGGCGAACATTATCCTTGGCATCGATCTCTCCAGGAGAAGCCAGTATTATCGAATCCATTGGGATCAGGTCTTGCATGTTATCCCTTAGCAATCCTATCAACGTTTCTCCGACATCGGCTATCGCTCTGTAATCAGACATGATCCTTTTCTCCTGACGGCTTGATCCACCTGGAATACTCTCCGAAATCAGCTTCAGTAAAAAGCTTCCCTATCTTTTGCAGTTCTCTTTTTGTAGCTTTGATCAGATGTTCCATTCCCACATTATCTGCATCCTCTGCAGCCAGAAAAGAAGCTGCAAGAGCTATATTTTTAATGTTCCCTCCAGTGAACCTGAACTTTGATAGGAAAGCAAAGTCCACATCATCTCCAAGAGGAGTTTCAGCCGGAAATGTGGCCAGCCAGATCATTTCCCTGGATATATCATCGGGAAGCGGGAATTCTATCGTGAAATGTAGCCTGCGCAGGAATGCGTCATCTATATTTTTTCGGAAATTACTTGCAAGGATCACTGTTCCTGTATGTTCCTCCATTTTCTGGAGCAGATAGGCGATCTCAATGTTTGCATAGCGGTCATGAGCATCCTTTATTTCGGACCTCTTGCCAAAAAGTGCATCCGCTTCATCAAAAAAGAGGATTGCATTGCTTGTTTTTGCTTCATCGAACATCTTCTCAAGGTTTTTCTCGGTTTCCCCAATATATTTACTGACCATATCTGACAGATTGATCTTATAAAGGTCCAGATCCACCTCGTTTGCAACGATCTCCGCAGCCATAGTCTTCCCGGTCCCGGATGGCCCGGAAAAAAGAATATTCAGTCCCTTTCCGAGAGATAGTTTCTTTTCGAAGCCCCAGTCGCAGTATACTTTCCCCCTGTATCTTATAAAGCCACAGACTTCTTTTAACTGCTCTTTTGTATCTTTTGGAAGGATAATATCTTCCCATGTATAATGTGGATCGATCTTTATGGCAAGGGAACTTATTTTTTGATTGGCCTGGCTCCTGCAACCTTCGTAAAGGTCTTCCATCGATAAGACAGGGCTGGAAGGGTCCTCCAATCTAGCTAAAGTATGTGCTGTGCAGGCTGCATCCTTTATTCGGCCGCCCGTTAACTGGAACTTGCTTGCAAGAGCACTCAGATCCACATCCTCGCACACATCGTAATCTTGCAGGCCGGACTTCCATAACCTTTTACGGAGAGGATATGACGGCAAAGGAAAAGAAAAGTGTATAAACCCCGTATTCATAAGTTCCTCCTTCAATCCTTCATTGCGCTGCAGTGGTTCCATTGCAGCTAAGAATATCCAGTTAGGGAATTCCTTTAAAGCCTGGATCAGAGATCTTATCTGAATTCCGGAACCCTTGAAGGTCAAAGACCCTTGATCCTCGAACAGTGCACCGAAATTTTCAAAATACAATGCAGAATCCTGCAGGAATGCTTCTCTACATATGAGGTCTGCTGTTTTGGAAAGATCATCTTTGAACATGACCTTTGTATCAATTACAAGCATATCCTTCCCTGCCACCCTGCAGGCAGCTTTTGCGGCACTCATTTTTCCGCTGCCGTCCGCTCCTGAGAATAAAAATTTCAATGGATATATGTTCTGAATATGCCAATTAATCATGCCCTTCAGTTTGCTTTTGAACTCCCCTGGAAGTACCAGGTCATCAAAAGAAATTCCCGGCCTTACTAAAAGTGTGAAATCCCTAATTTTTCTGTCAGGTGTGTCAAACCCCAGTAAAAAGCCTATTATTCTCTCATCAACTTTGATGAAGCTGGATATAAGAGGTAACTGATCATTCTGTCCATCTCCTGTGAGATGGATAAGATTGTTTGTAAGTAAGGATGAATCATGAGAAAAATATGATCTGGACATTAATTTTGCTTTGACCGTCGGACATAGCAGATTCATGGCCAGATCGACCCTGGGACGTTTTAATGTCACGTCATTTTGAAGGTAGGCATATATCCTTTCATATTTCAGATCCAGTTCCGGGGCAAGCCCGATCAAAATAACGTCTATCTCAAATGGGTCCAGGCCAAACAGTTCAGCAAGCGTGTGCAGTCGTAGTTTTCGACCTTTCTTCAGGCTTTCGGCCATTTTATAATTCTGATTTTTGCGCATTGCTTCAATGTCTTTTCTTTTCTCTTCCGGCAACGCTTTAAAAGTACTAAGAAAACCAGATGATCTCTGAAGATTTTCTATTTCGGCTTCTGAGATGTAGAGACCCATAAATTCAACAGGTTCTGAATTATCGTCCCGTACTGTTTCAAGATAGGTCCTAATAAGCAGGTCGATCCTTGAAAACTCATACAGGAGATGTTGGAGATTATTGGCACAAACTGTCATGGAACTGTAGCTCTATCCGGTTCTCACGGTATTTATGTTCTGAACTTCATGATAAGCCTTCATCAATATCTCTACATCCTGCAGTCTTCCCTGTGATTTTAGCCTATCTACTTCAAGCAAGAACAATGCAATATATTCAGCAGGCATATTCTTCTCCGCAAACTTTGTTGCCAGCATTTTAAGCTCTTTCCGGGGAGAATATTTCTTTTGTCCTTCGCCATCTACAAAATTGAATATAAGCCCGCAGTTTTTATGGCCAACGGTCCTTGTAGATGGATTTAAGGATGTTTTTATGTAATCATTAAACAGAGAACCCTCTATGAACTTTCCACACTCGCATAGGATCATCTAACCACCTATAATTCCAATAAATGTAAAGTTACCACTTATTAGAAGAAGTTGTCATCGCCCAATCGCTCGACCCTTGTGTAAACTACCCAATCCCACTATGATTATTGATATTTAGTGCACATACCATATAAATATTTTCATTTGAATTTATTTTTATTTAAGCACATTTATATATCAATTCTTATTGCTTAAACGTGACTTTATTAATATAAAGACAACTGTTCCTCAAGCAGGTAACAAGAGACCGTTTAAATACCGCATCAATGGCTGGCTCTGATTTATAGAGATACTACTATTTCAGATCCACACAACCTTCATGATCTGCTGCTTAGGATTTTTGCTTTACTTATAAGGGAATGCAAATTGTTCTGGCCGACAACTATATAATTAGTTAAAGCCTAACTAACATTCCGGACGGAAGCAAGATGGAGAAAAAGGAGCATTTGTTTACAGTTTTTGAAAGTCTCTTCAAGATCAAAAATGAGTGCTCTTATGAGATGTTCTCTGAATGTGGGTTATCGGACATTACCGTGAAACAGATCGGATATCTGAAAACCATTGATGAACATGGGGAAGTAACTTTCAGCAGGCTTGCTAAGATCACCCGGAACTCCAAGCCCA